>CAZKHC010000072.1:0-9470 GCA_964552135.1 uncultured Algimonas sp.
TTCGTACGCTCTGCGGATATTTCTACAATTTTGTAAGCGGCTTAAAATCGCCTCAAGTAAGCCGCTCGACAGGTCAGAGTTAACCGGGATGACGAGTCACTCCCATAAAGAACGATGAGTCAGTTAGAATGGTACCAGTAATATTAGTGTCAAATGGCGGCGAAACATTGCGTATCGGGACGAGCCATGACTCGCGCAAGGACGCATACACAACCGTTGAGAATAATTATTCCGATCGATGCGACGGCGAATTGGAAAGTATTTCGAGTATTATTTTCGTTATGGAAGTGACAACTTCATATCGACGGAACAGAGATTGGTCGTAAGCACACTACGGTTGACGAAGGTGGTCCACTGAGAGTGCTCCGGCACATCTTGAATCACTTCGCGGATTATAAAGATAAGTTGGACCTGTCCGAGACTTTCTTAATCTCCAGCGGCGCGATAACTGGTGTGCATCAGTCTTATACCGGCACAACATCGAAGATTAAATTTGGTGAGCTCGCTAAATATGAACTTTCAATGGTCCCGCACCGGCCGAATGATCTGTCTGTCTAGATTTAAGCTTAATTCAATGACGCTTGAGCGGCATGATTCCGAACAGCGTCAATGACATAGTCGGGAATGCCATTTTCATAGATGTGGCTTGGCGCGGTTAGGCTAAGCGCGGCAATGACCTCGCCGCCAATTCCATATATTGGTGCGCCAATGCAGGTCAGGCCCCGCGAAATTTCTTGATTATCAATCGCGTAACCTTGCATCCTTACGCGCTCTAGCTCCGCAGTCAGAGTTTTCGCTGTCGTGATGGTTTGTTCGGTGAAGGCTTCAAGCTCTGATTTTAAAATACGATCTCGGAGGGCTTTATCCCCATAGGCGAGGTGGATTTTCCCCATTGCGGTACAGTGTAGAGGGAATGATTTTCCAATTTCTGAATGAAGCCGAATTCCGAAATCTCGGGCTTCGATTTTGTCAATATAAATGCCTGTGTCCTCGCTACAAAGGCTCAGAGTGACAACATAACCAAGTGCGTCATGCAGGGCTTTCAGGGCCGCGCGGCTTGTTTGGCGAATATCAACATTTGACGTAACTTGCGCGCCGTAATGGGCAAGGGGAAAGCCGCCGCGATAGGTTTTTGTCTCTGCCTCGTAAGAGAGGATATTGAGCGCTGTTAGTTCCTTTAGCAGGCGATGCGCGCTGGACCTCGGGAGTTTCGTCAGGTCCAATATCTGCGTAAAGGAAAGGCCGTCTGATTGATGGGCAACAACCTTCTCTATGATGTTAAAAACATGGCCAACAGATGACATGATGTGCCTTTTTGAAATTCAACAATTTGATATCCGAAGGATTGACATTCCTCATAGGATTTATCATTATTCCACATATGGAATTAAGTTCCAAATGTGGAACTGTCAATATGAATAAATTTTGGGATAGAAATTGAGGCTAAGCGCCTAACAGCCAAACTAAAATTATTCTGACTATCAGAGGATAAACACATGAGTGAACTTTTAAACTCTCTCGAAGAAAAACGGGTTGTTCCGCTGGTGCAATCGGAAGATCCAGCAACAGCCTTAAAAATTTCGGAAGCCTTGCTCGAGGGCGGGTTGGATGTTCTCGAAGTCGTGTTGCGTACAGATGCGGCGCTGGAATGCCTTGAGGCCATCGCTAAAGAATTCCCGCAAGCCCATGTCGGCGCTGGAACGGTCCTTAGCGCGGATCAAAGCCAAGACGTCATTCGCCGCGGCGCAACCTTTATTGTCTCTCCGGGCCTTGATCCAGCGTCTGTCAAACTTGCGCAATCTCAAAATATTCCAATCCTTCCAGGCGTTTCAACCGCTACCGAAGCTTTATCAGCTTATAATATGGGTTTGCGCACGGTTAAGCTTTTCCCCGCCTCTGTTGTCGGCGGCCCGAAAATGCTCAAAGCTCTTGGTTCAGTGTATCGCGATATGCGTTTTATGCCTACAGGTGGCGTGAACCCACAAAACCTGCCTGACTATCTTGCTGTGCCGTCTGTACTCGCCTGCGGCGGATCATGGCTCACGCCGAAAGCTGCCATCGAAGCCGGTGACTTCGCAGCCATAACCAAATTAGCAAAAGACGCAATTGCCATCGCAAATTCATAAACGGACCTAAAACTATGACTGACTTTCTCTCATTCGGCGAAATCATGCTTCGCCTACGAGCGAACGGCTATGAGCGCTTTTTCCAATCGCCATCATTTGAGGCCACATTTGGCGGCGGCGAAGCCAATGTGGCCGTCTCACTTTGTAACTATGGGTTCGACGCAGGATTTATCTCTGCCTTGCCAGATAATGACATCGGACAAAATGCGATCAATTGCCTGCGTGCACTTGGCGTGAATACGGAACATGTTCGCCGCTCTGGTGACCGCGTTGGAATCTACTTCCTCGAAACAGGCGCCAATCAACGCCCATCAAAAGTCATCTATGACCGCGCGCATTCTGCGATTAGTGAATGTAAAGTTGGTGACTTTGATTGGCCAAAAATCTTCAAAGGCGCCAAATGGCTCCACATCACAGGTATCACACCTGCGCTTACACAAGACTCTGCTGACCTGTCTCTTGAGTGCGTGAAAGAAGCGCAAAAAGCGGGCGTCACCGTTTCTTGTGACTTTAACTTCCGCGGCAAGCTTTGGAAATATGGTAAGACTGCGCCTCAGGTCATGCGGGATCTCGTCAAGCACGTCGACATTGGAATCGCCAATGAAGAGGACTGTCAGAAGTCTCTCGGTATTTCGGTGGACGTCGATGTAGAGAGCGGCAGCGGTCATCTCGATACGACAAAATATGAGGAACTATCTCAGAAAGTTCTCGATATTTATCCGGGTATGTCCACAATCGCGATTACGCTTCGCGCAGCTGTGAACGCCAATATCAATGGATGGCAAGCTTGTATGCGTGACCGCAAGAACGGTTTCCTACTGTCGAAGAAATATGAACTCACAGATATCGTTGACCGTGTTGGCGGCGGCGACAGCTTCGCCTCTGCTTTCATCGCGGGCATGAATCTGTATGAAGATCGTCAAGAGAGCCTCGAATTTGCTGTTGCTGGCTCTGCGCTTAAGCACTCGGTCTTGGGGGACTTTAACCGCGTTAGCCGCAAAGAAGTCGAAGCCCTGATGGGCGGCGACGGTTCGGGCCGTGTTCAAAGATAAGTTTTGATTTAGCTTAGCTGCCTTAAACGCCAATCTATTTGGCACTAAATCTCGAAAGGGGATGTTGTTTTCAACGTCCCCTTTTGGGGTTCCCTACATATGGGAATGACGATGTCACGAAATCTTCAATGTCGTTTTCGGCAGGTGCTGTGTATTGGACGCTGAACTAAGGACGTTGCCATGACTGATGACATATCTACCGATTACATTCTCTATGGCATGCAGGCCTCGCTCTACACCGGGAAAGTGCGGGCGTACATGCGGCGCAACCGTATCCCAGTGACGGAGCGCGGGGCAGGGCACCCTGACTTCATGGGTACAATATACCCGCAAATGAATCGCTTTATCATGCCAGTTGTGGTCACGCCTGGCGGCGAAATAATCCAAGATGGAACGGATATTTTGGATTTTTTAGAGGGCGAAGGATTAGGTCATGAGCCGCTCTATCCTGAAGACCCTGTCTTGCGGGCAATCGCACATCTCTTTGAATTTTTCGGCAATGAAGGCCTCTTACGACCCGCCATGCATTATCGCTGGAATTTCGACGAAGAAAATCTAGATTTTCTCAAAGTCAGTTTCGGCGATGTTTTGCCTGCACATATGGATGCAGCAGGTCGCGCGGCCATGTTTGATCATGCGTCTGGCCGTATGCGTAAAGCGGCGAAAGCTTTTGGTGTTTTTCCCGAGACCTATGCAAAAATTGAAGAAAGCTATGCCGAATTTTTATCACGGCTCAATGCTCATCTCAAAGAAACTTATTATCTTTTGGGTGACCGTCCAACGATTGCCGATTACGGTGTGTTCAATCCACTTTATGCGCATTTGGCACGCGATCCGGCGCCCGCGCATCTAATGAAAACGACTACGCCCTATGTGTGGAATTGGGTCGAGCGGATGAACCGCCCCGAACAACTTGAGGAACACACTATGGACAATCCGCCTGCGGGCTTATTTGCTGCGGATGCGCTGCCAGAGAGTTTGGCGAAACTAATGGCTTATATCAGTGAAGAATATCTAGCGGAGTTTATCTCACATGTTGAGTTTGCCGAAAACTGGCTTGCCAAAAAAGATGGCCCTTTAAATGAAACCGATAAGAAGTCTGGCTTAGGTCGCGGGCTCGGTTTTGCTACGTTTAATTGGCGCGGGCAGGAGATAACGACGATTGTCATGCTTTATCGCTTCTATCTTGCTCAACGCCTTTGGAACCATTTTGACGACAGTAAAAAAGTCGATCGAACAGCTATTCGCAGCCTCTTTTCTGCTGCGGGAGTAGAGAGTTTCCTTGATATTCGCCCGAGTCGCCGCGTTATTCGAAAAGATTACCGTGAGGTTTGGGAGACGTAATTGGACCCCAATTTGACAAGAGATCTGCGCAATTGAAATTAAGTTTATCTTAAGCGTGTCTACAGAGACGACGTTAATCCTGCATCCCTAATATAAAACCTGCTTACGCAATGCAGGGGAAATCATGCGCGAACTAACAAATGCTGAAATTGAACGCTTTGATTTTACGGGGCATATACCAGAGTTGGCGGCTAAGACGCAGCCGCTCCGAGCGCCAGTAAAACCGTCTCAGCGCAGTAAGCTGGCGTCATTAGCGGCTTATACGCAACGCGAAGGCAATGCGCGCTTCGGTGCAACTCGTCCAGCCTAAGCGTCAATTTTAAGGCCTACTCGCCTTTCATTTCTCGCTCAAACGCGCGCAAGTTATCTATATCGGATTGCGAAATTTCTTGTCCTCGCTCTCGGGCGGATTGAATTATATATTCAGCACCCGTTCTGCGGACACCATCAAATGTTTGCTCAATTTCGGAAAAATTCTGGCGATTGAATTGCTGAGTTCCTGTTTCGCTTTGACCGCCTACTGGCGAGCCTATGTTCGGTGTCTCGGCCGTTGTTAGACCTGCCAAAATTTTGCTCTGCTGTGCCTCAATCAATCTGATCTTATACATTCCTGCCTCATTGCCAAAGGCGGGCGCCTTAAACTGACGGTTTCCATATTTTAGTCGAGAGGTCCCACTGACCTCCATGTCATAGACTTGTTTTCGAATGGCCAGTTTTTGCGCATTTAAGGCCTCAAGGCGTTCTAAATCCGCGTCAGAGACAGTATAGCCAACCTTATCCGCGCGGGTTTTCAATTTCGCGCGATAGTCTTTTACATTATCCTCTAGCTGGGCATAGGTGGGATAAGTGATGGGCGTGTCCGAGGGGATTACGCCGGCTTGTTTTTTATCTTGCCAGTCGGTCGCCCATTTTTGTTTGGCTTCTTGCTGTAAGCGTTGCTGACGCAATAGAGGGTTATCCGCTTCAAGGGCGGCATTTTTCGCATCCGTCATAGGCGCAGAAATCGCCTTTAGTCTGGCATCAATTTCTTTGAGACGCGCATAATCTTCGTCATTGGGGAGAGGCTCCGCCGTTATAATCGGTCCGCCTTCGTTCAGCCATTTGTCGACGGCGTCATATTGCGTTTTCTTAGTTATTCTTTCTTTTTCGGCGTTTAACGCAATGGCTTCTTCAAGTTCACCGGACAAAACCGTAACGCCGGATTCTGCGCTCAATTGTGTCATATTCTTTCGGATTCTCTCTGCCTGTTCTGCGGCTTCTAAGGGGCTCTTGATCGCCTCTTTACGTTTCTCAATTTCGACCATGCGCTGCACGATGTGTTTGGGCAAAAAATTAAAGGGATCGGATTGAATGTCGTCAACATTGCCAAATTGCCTGTTCTTTTGCGCGTCCATCATCGCTTTACTCATTTCGTCTTGCAGTCTCTGGCCTTCAACCTCAAGCGTAGAGAGTTCGCCCAGTTCGCTGTCTGAAAACGCAATATTATGCGCTTCCCCGAGGCTTTTGACGCGGTCCTGAATACGCTTTATTTCTTCTGCGCCTCGTATTTTTCCCTGAAGTTCTGTTAGGCGCGGATTAGGCTGGGGCAGTAAATCTACCATACTTGGCTGAGGACCCCGCGTGGATGGGTCTTGTTCACGCCATGTTTTGAGCTTTAATTCGGTCTCTATTCCGTTTTTTATTTGTTCTTGCTCTAAGGCAATAAGCTCCTGAATTTCCGATTTGGAAAGGACGCTGGAGTCAAAATTTTCATATTTCTTTCGAACTTGCGCCATTCGAACTTTACCCTTTAATTCCTGAATGCGCAGATTTATTTTCTTCGCTTGCGGGGATAATGTTTTTTTCGGCCATTCGCCGCGGACGGCGGGGTCTTGAGCTCGCCACTTATTTAACTCGGCTTGATAGGGTTTATTGAGCTCGTTCTGCTCTCGATTTAATCGAATGAGTTCATCAATTTCTGCTCGAGATATGTCCCGCGGGTCGAGATTTTGATATCTTCCGGGAAGTCCAGTTTGCGACGTCGCCGCGACACCTGTTTGCGATGAGGTCTTGTCCTGCGTTTCAGAAGGAGCTTTGCTTTGCGTTTCTAACTCTAAAGCGGCGGCTGTTTCCGCAGGAACAGATGCGTCAATGTCATTTTGGGAATTCTCCTCACAAGCACACAGCAATAGCGTCGCGATGACAGAGGTCGTCAGATAAAACTTGCGCATAATATGTCCCTTGTGGCCCGATTATTTCCTGTGGCCTTCTGGGATAAATCTATTCACGGTTGCGATAATATTCAAGGTCGCACGAGCTATCTTTGGTAGATGGGGGGCTCTACGTTCTCGGGACCCCGTTATTTATTCTCCCAACCCGATTGCAAGATAATAGCTTCGGCCTGGTCTGGGAGAGCTTCTCTTAGGGCGTCGATGTCGGCTTTTCCGGCTTCCATTTGGCCAAGAACTTTTCGAGAGCGGAGTAAGCGGGCCCAGGCTTGAGGATCATTGGGCTCCCTTTCCAGCCTTGCCCGTAGGCCTTCGACCATGCCCTCTATGGCGGCCATTCGGTCGGCTTCGGATAGGTTTTCCATGGCGGCGATATCGTCGGCGCTGGGACCTTTTTCGATTTGCGCAGCGAAGGTTTTGGCAGCTTCATATTCTTTGCGAATGTCGGGTCTATCATTCAGCCCTAGGGCGCGTTCATAGGCGCGCAGTCCCGCCTCCACATCCCCGGCGAGCATCAAGGTTCGCCCATATAAAACCCAGCCCGTCACATCTGCAGGGTTCTCTGCGAGCCGTGCTTCAAAAAGCGGTAGCAGCGTTCGAAAATCTTGCGTCTCGGTCTCAGCGATGTCGGGAGCGGCTTGCGGAATTTCTGGCGTGAAGCCAGGTGAACCCAGCAACCCATATAGCCCCAATCCGCCGCCTAGAAGCCCAGCCATAATGAATGCGGATAGGGCCTTCGACTTCGCACCCGCGCGCGGCGTGTCGGCTCTGGCGGCTTTTAATAAGCGGGCTTGCAGGATGGCTTTTTTCGCGGCGTCCGGTTCTTCGCTTTGTTCAATCGCGCGCAGTTCATCCTTATAGCTAGAGAGTTCAGCGGAGGGCGCAATGGTGACGTCTCGCGCAATAAAGGGCGCAATGAGATAAAGGCTCACAGCCAAGGCTAACCAAATGCCGAGGATCCAAATCATGTCTCCTCGCTCATGAGTTTTTTGAGCAATGTTTTGTCGTCTTCGGAGAAGGTGACTTCAGTGGGATGAATGGAAATCTCCCGCCGCCTTGCGCGGATAACAAACCAAACCCCGCTTCCAAGCACGAGCAGGGCGGGAAAAAACCAAAGAACAAAAGTGTTGGATTGGACGGGCGGTTTCAGCAGAACATAATCGCCGTAACTTTCTCGGATAAAGGACATGACCTCGGCATCGGATGCGCCTGTTTCGATCTGCTCGCGGACAAGGCGGCGCATATCCGCCGCTAGCGGCGCGTCGGATTCTTCGATGGATTGGTTTTGGCAGACTACGCAGCGCAGCTGCGCGCCAATGTCCCGGGCGCGCTGTTCCGTATCTGCGACTTGGGCAAAGGCGGGCGCGGCCATGCTAAGCAAAATTATGAGAAGCCATCTCATTGCAGACTCTCCACCAAAGGACGCAATGTGCGTTTCCAATCTTTCGCCGTAATGATACCCGTATGTTTATATCGAATTTGTCCCGCCTTATCGACGATGAAAGTCTCAGGCGCGCCCGTTATGCCGAGGGGGAGAATGAGCTGTGATGTGGGATCAAAAATAATGGCGTCATAAGGATTACCATGGCGCACGAGCCAGCGATTAGCGGCGTCTCGGCTATCGCGCCAATCCACCCCGATGAGCTGCAAATTCGGGTCATCTCGCAAGGCCATAAGCTGCGGGTGTTCTTCCACGCAAGTGCCGCACCAGGACCCAAATATATTCACTAAGCTAACACGGCCCTCTAGGATGGATCTGTCGATCACTGTTGTCTCATCTAAGCTATCGAGGGCAAATTCGGGGAAGGGTTTCTCGATGAGCTCTGATGGCAATATGCGCGGGTCGCGCGTTAGGCCAAATGCCAAAGCCCCGAGCAGCAGCAGAAATCCGAAGAGGGGTATGAGGCCGCGCAAGCTCATGTCGTGGGTTCCAATATTGGCGCAGGTGCCGGTTTTGGGAGGCGGAGACGCCTATCCGCCAAGGCAACGAAACCTGATAACGCCATGAGAAGCGCGCCGAGCCAAATCCAAACCACGAAGGGGTGGCGATAAACTTGTACGACAAATCCGCTCTCTGGGTCGCCGTCACTAATACTTGCGAATAGGGTTTGCCCCAAAGACAGATGCAATCCGGCTTCTGTGGTAACCTGATTGCGGACTGGATAGAAACGGCGCTCGGTGGACAGAGTCGTGATCTCTTTTTCGTTTTTCGTCACACTGATATTCCCCGCTAGGAAATTATAATTATCCCGCTGCCCGCCGCCGACCTCCTCTAGGGTGTAAGTGTATTGTCCGAGGGTCAGGCTTTCTCCCGTTTTCAATGTGCCGATATCTGTATCTGACCAAACACTCATGCTCGTGACGGCTGCGGCGAAGATCGCGAGGCCAAAATGCGCGCCTGCAAAGCCCCAGGTTGAGGCGGGCTGTGCGCGAAGGCCCGCGCGGCTCCACTGGGCTTTTCGTCCGACGGCCAAGATTGTCCCGACCGCGAGCCATGCGGCGAGACCGAGCGCCAGAGCGCCAGGGACAGATTTACCGAGTATTATGGTCGCGATGAAAATTACTCCCAAGACTTTGAGCGCAATCAAGATAGGTCCGCGCAGGCGCTTGAGATTATCCTCCCGCCATTTGAGCATTGGACCAATGCCCATAAATAAAATGAGCCCGCACATAATCGGCGTGAAGACCCATTCAAAATAGGGTGCGCCGACACTGATTTTGGCGCCTGTGAAAAGGTCGAG
>CAZKHC010000073.1:0-5709 GCA_964552135.1 uncultured Algimonas sp.
CCCCCGACCCCTTGATTCGTAGTCAAGTACTCTATCCAGCTGAGCTACCGGTGCGTAGAGTGCGGCGTTAGCCGCGGCATTTCGCAATCTGTTGCGAGCGCGCCTTTAAGCCGAAAAGCTTCTGGCCCGCAAGCCCTTTTTACGGTCAATTCCCTTAAGATGACTTTAAGGCTTTCGCATAATATCGCACGACTTTTTCAGGCGTAAAGACTTGCTCACCCAGAACTTTAAAACCTGTCTTTTGATGAAAGCTATGAGAGCGCGGATTATTCGGAACGCTATTCACTTCGCAGGCCAGCCATTTGTCGCCGCGTGCGCGGGCAAATGTCTCAACATCGGCATAAAGACGACGCCCAAACCCTCGGCCTTGTTCTGTTTGGTCAATGATAATTCGGTCAATATAAAAAAATTTGTCAATATGCGCCTTAAGCCATGCCAGATTCTGATGACCAGGATAATCTATATCATGACCATAGCCGATTAAAACACCCGCCGCCCCGCCTATTTGACGCGCATACTCCGCGCGAGCCAAAACATAGGAAAGCTCAGCTTGATCCATCGGCGATAACCAATGCACAAAGTCTTGATTTATCCTCAAAATTTGCGCGTAATGCGACGCTGAAATTTCGGCAATATCCGTCACTGAGCGGCAAGAACGCCGCGTGTCAAAGCCCGCGCCACGGCGCGCGCTGCGGCGCCGCCTAACTCCGCCAATTTTACGGGGCTTTCGCAGGGTTTTTCGTCAACACTTAAGCTGAAAATCGTATCTCCATCGAGCGGTGTATGGGCGGGCTGCACGGCCATTGTAATCCCGTCCTGCGCCATTATCGCCAGACGTTTGAGTTGTTTTTGCGACAGGGCCGCATCCGTCAAAATTGCGCCAATCACAGTGGATTGCCCGGCGGCTTTTAGGAATGTCAGTTTCGTATCTACCGGGTCGCTATACTCATAATTAGCGGGCGGTTTTATATGTCCAAATTCTTCGGCTCTTTCATAAGCCCACGCATGGGGACATTTAGTTCCCGGCAAAAAAGGCGATCCAACTGGATTTGCCGCTATGATGGCTTGTACGCTTACGCCGTCCACGCTTTCCATCGCAACGCCCAAACCGCCCGGATAAAGCCCCGCCGTCGCGCCATAACCGGCCCCGACAGAACCTTCGTCTGACCCATGATTTGCCGTTTCGCAGGCCTGAAGGGCAAGAGTTCGAAAAGGCGGTTCCTGCCCCCAATCTTTATCTCCGCCATTCGCATTATCGAAAAGAATAGCGGAAGGCGTGATTGGACTAACGGGAACGGGCGCAGGTCCAGGCGCATAACCGATGCGCTGCGCGCCGAGCCACGCCGTAACGGCGTCCGCCGCCGCCAAGCCGTAGACGGACCCTCCCGCCAATACGACAGCATGAACCTGTTCAATCAATCCGCCGTCCTGGAGCGCGGAAATTTCGCGGGTTCCAGGACCGCCGCCTCTGACATCAACCGAGGCCGTGGCGGGCGCATCAGGCAATATAACCGTCACGCCCGTTTTAACACGAGGATCATGTGCATGGCCGATACGATATCCTGGCAGTAATTTTATCATAAAATTGCTCTAGTCGGCGTGGCCTTGAGGGGAAAGCCTTAATCTTCCTAGGACTTCCACAGTAAACATCTTGCGAAGCCTACGGGGATATTAGAAAAGGATACAAATTATATAAGAATGCGGGAATGAACATGTTGCAAACGCCTTGGCTAAAGACCTATGAAAAACTTGGTATAAAAGACATTGAGCCTGCAAATTTGACCCTTGCAGACTACGTCAAAATACATGTCACGGATCGCCCAGATGCTCCTGCTGTACATTATTTTTCGAAGAGCTGGACTTACTCTGAACTCGATTCGGAAGCCAATAAATTGGCAAATGCTCTGAAGAATCTAGGTATTGGGCCGGGCGACGTGGTCGGCTTTCACATGCCGAATATCCCGCAGTATCTTTTCGGCCTCATTGCCGTATCCAAATTGGGCGCTGTCGGGTCCGGCGTATCGCCCTTATTAGCGCCACCAGAATTAGCGCATCAGATTTCTGATGCAAAAATAAAGATCTTGATGAGTTTTGACGCCTTAGGGCCTACGGTTTCCGCTATGAACCCTCCCGCCTGTTTGGACTGCGTCATGATATGTGGTGCTGGAGATGTTCTGGGTGCGCCCGCTCCAGAATTGCCTAATTTAAAGACCGTAGGAACCGTTGCCTATTCGGAGGTCACCGCCGCCGCAAATACGCATTTTGAGACTATAGCTGTCGACCCCGCCAACACATTTATGATTCAGTATACGGGCGGGACCACCGGAAAACCAAAAGGGGCCATGCTATCTCACCGGACGCTATTGCATAATCCATTACAGGCCCTCGCATTAGCGCCTGAGATACAAATAGGCGAAGAGATATTCGTCTCCGCTTTCCCCTTGTTTCACGTCGCCGGTCTCTGTTTCTGTTTGATGTGTTTTGTCTCAGGCGGATCATGTGAATTATTGCCAGACCCGCGAGATACGGACCGCTTTTGCGACGCGATGATGACGCGCCCGCCGACACGCATTGCGGCGGTCCCTGCCCTTTATGATATGCTAGTCGCAAACCCAAAGTTTGCTCAAGTTGATTTTTCTCGAATTCTTATGGCCAGCTCAGGTGCCGCGCCGATGACAAAAGCAACCCATGACTCCGTCGTTAAAATCATCGGTAAACCTGTTATGTCTGATATTTTTGGTATGACTGAAACCGGGCCTTGCCACACCACAAACCCAGTCATTGCGCCCAAATCTGGCTCCGTCGGCCTGCCTTGCGCTGGCGCCAAAATTCGCATTCGCGATGTAGAGACGGGCGAAAAAGATATGCCAATCGGCGAAATTGGCGAAATATGCTCGGCGGGTCCGCAGCTCATGAAAGGCTATCTAGGCCTGCCAGAGGAAAGCAAACGGGCGATGCGGGAGATTGACGGCGAACGATGGATGTTCACGGGAGATGTCGGATATATGGATGAAGATGGCTATGTCTTCCTCTGTGACCGCGCCAAAGACATGCTCGTGGTCGGCGGCTTTAAAGTCTTCTCGGTTGAGGTTGAGGACAAGCTGGCAGGACTGCCTATGGTCGCTGGGTCGGCTGTTATCGGAACACCAGACAAAAAGCGCCTCGGCAATGATATCGTCAATCTCTATGTCGCATTGTCGCCAGAATATAAAGCTCGCGACGAAGCCGAATTAAAAACCGAACTAACGTCTTGGATTCGCGAAAACATGGCCGCCTATAAGGTGCCAAAAAAGATCATTTTCATTGATGCCATTCCGCTCACACCGGTCGGAAAGATTGATAAGAAAAAACTCAGAGCAGCGGCCTTAGCTGAATGACGAGTTGTAGCGTCCTCCGGCTAAGATAATTAGCCCCGCTGTCCATGCGCCGAGCCCGCCGCCATTGCTGCCGCTTGCCAGAAAAAATCAGATTCATCCGGAACACGTTTTGACGCCCACCATCCAACGCCCAGCAATAGGAATTTATAGACGATCAAAGTCATAATCACGATGATACTGTCCATCATGCGGTCTTCCTTATTCCAGGCTCTTTATCTCAACCTTGATGTTAGGCTACGCTAACTCTTCCGCCGAGTCAGCCGCTTGCGCGTCGAAAACCGAAGGCCGAATATGAAAGAGTTTATCATCGATATTCTGGAGCCCGGCATTGCGAGGCTCACCCTCTCGCAACCCGCGCGCCGGAACGCTCTCAATGCCGAAATGTGGGCCGCTCTCCCCCGCTTATTGGGCGAAATTCAGTCCGATAAAAACCTGCGGGCCCTCATCGTCACGGGTTCCGGAGACCACTTCTCGGCTGGGGCGGATATATCTGAATTTGAGACCCTTTATGCGACGCCGGAGTCTGCAGCAAAAATTAGCGCTGATATTCAGCAAGGGTTTGATGCGCTGGCCGCTGTCACTGTTCCGACGATTGCCATGATCCGCGGCGCCTGTGTCGGCGGAGGATGCGGGATTGCGCTGTGCTGCGACATTAGAATTGCAGATTCGACCTCCAAATTTGCGATTACCCCCACAAAGCTCGGACTTGTCTATCCCTTTGGCGATATTGCCCGCCTGATTGACGCCGTCGGTGTCGCCAACGCGAATGAAATCTTGCTCTCAGCACGTGTCGTAAACGCCAAACCCGCCAAAAAAATGGGCCTTATCCATCATGTTGTCAGTGTGGATACTCTGGAAGATGAGGTTATGGCCTATGCAAAGCGTATCAGCGCGCTGTCGCCAGAGAGCCTGCGAGTCACAAAATCCATGATTTCAGCCTACCGAAATGGCCAGCGAAAAGACACCCCCGAAACAAAGGCGCAATTTGCAGCCGGTTTTTCTTCCAAAGACTTCGGCGAAGGATTTCGCGCTTTTCTAGAGAAACGAAAGCCCAAATTTTAGGTGAACTCCCTATGAACAGGTGAAAACTTAACCCTCCTGATTCAATAATATTTAGGTAATTTCAATCAAGGGTAGTGCAACTAGGTTTCTGCGTTTTTTGAAAGGCGACTTATGTTAAATCGCCTCATACCTTATTTTATTCTCTGTTTTTGGCTGCTTGCCGCGCAGGTCGCCTCTGCCCAAACCGTAATCTATCAAGATGACTTCGAAAGCGGCATATCTGGCTGGAGCCAGAACGACTCAGATTACGACAATGACGTCACAAATTTCTTAGGCCGTTTTGCCAATACATCTGCGCCGACATCTCGAACCTTCGCGGTCCCCGCCGGGTCAACCCAAGTCGACATTGAATTTGACCTCTATCGCTTTGACAGTTGGGATACGCATCTATCTGATAATTTTGAACTCAATATAAACGGTACGAATTTCACGTTCCTATTTGGGTCCCCCACAGGGTCAGGATCATCTGGCAATGTGTCTTGGTCTTATACTCGCACGAGAGGACCGAAACATTTCGCCTTTGCAAATTACACAACTGACCCTTGGTGGCGCGAGCAGCTCTTTAACTTTCAAATCACAGTCAGTAACCTAGGCGCCAATCTTGCGCTCACTTTAACCGGTAATTTTGATCAACCCGAAAGCGATGAATCAATCGGCTATGAAAATTTTTGGTCACGGCTAATCCTCCCATTGCAACTCCGCCCGTTATTGTTGCAACAGATGATGCACAGACCTTACCATTCTCTGCAACTGCACAGCCGAATGTTCTAAATGTGTTGACAAATGATACGTTCGACGGCGCAGCCCCGACAAGCTTTGACCTAAGCGTCAATGCAGGCTCTACCCCGCCGCCCGAACTCACCTTCAACCCAACAACAGGCGAAGTCGGCGTAGCCGCAGGTGCGCCAGCTGGAGTCTATAGTTTCGACTATGATATCTGCGAGGCAGGAACGACAAATTGCGAGACCGCAACAGTAACCATCACAATAGAGCCCGCGCCTGTCGTCATCGTCGCTGTCGATGACTCGGCGACCCTACCCTTCTCTGCTGCAGCCCAACCGGCTGTTTTAAATATCCTGACGAATGATACGTTTGATGGCGCGGCCCCAAGTAATTTTGACCTTAGCGTTTATTTTACATCCACACTGCCGCCAGAGCTAACATTCAACACGACAATAGGCGATATCGGAGTTGTCGCTGGCGCGCCTGCGGGGACCTATAGTTTTGACTATTATATCTGCGAAGCTGGCACAACGAATTGCGAGATTGC
>CAZKHC010000073.1:5809-9371 GCA_964552135.1 uncultured Algimonas sp.
TCGTTACCTATACTTATACGGTGACGAATAATGGCGACACAATCATTCGAGATATCGTCATTAACGATACGCATAATGGCTCGGATCCTGCGCCAACACCAATCAATGAGACTCTCTTGACCGATAATGGAACCACAGGTGACTCTACGGATACAGCGCCAGATGGCTCATGGGATGTCTTCGCTCCTGGCGACGTGATTACCTTCACAGGCGCCTATACTGTCACCCAGACGGATGTAGATAATTTATAATCCTCCGTATGGGTATGTGCCGCCCTCATACCTTATATTCCTATTTACCGAATACGATTGACATGGCCCATTTTTCGGCCCGGGCGGATTTCTGATTTTCCGTAAAGGTGAATGAAGATATCAGGTTCTTTGGCGAGGCTTTCCCAGGCCGTAACTTCGTCGCCAATCAGGTTCGTCATCTCAACACCGTGGCGCGGTTTGGCATCACCGAGCGGCCAACCTGCAACGGCGCGCATATGTTGCTCGAATTGATCCGTGCAGCCTGCGTCTTGAGTCCAATGGCCAGAGTTATGAACGCGAGGCGCGACTTCATTTACGATCAAACGACCATCCGCCATTTGGAAAAACTCAACTCCCATGACGCCGACATAATCTAGCTGTTCTAAGATTTGTGCCGCCATATGTGCGGCGCTGCCGTCATCTTGATCTGCAGGGGCGGTGCTCGTTTTGAGAATGTGATTTTCATGAACATTCTCAGTAAGCGGATAGGCGGCGATTTGCCCGTCCAATGACCTCGCCGCAACAATGGAAACTTCGCGAGCAAAGGGGACAAAGGCCTCGAGAATACAAGCCGCAGGCGCACCATCTTCCGCAGAAAGCGGCGAAAGAGCTGCCCATGCGGCCTCAACGTCGTCGAGCGTTTTAAGAATGACTTGCCCCTTCCCGTCATAGCCAAAACGGCGGGTTTTCAGCACGCAAGGCAAGCCCAAACGTTTTGCCGCACGGCGCAAATCATAGACGGAGCCGACATCTTCAAATCCAGCCACGTCCAATCCAATTTGCGCACGTAGGAAAGATTTCTCGGCGAGGCGATCCTGACTGACATCCAGCGCTCGAGCGCTCGGGCGCAGCGGCGCGGCTGTTGCCGCAGCCTTTGCGCTCATGGCTGGGACATTTTCGAACTCATATGTGACCGCATCGCAAGTCTTAGCAAAGGCCAACACCGCATCCACGTCATCAAAAGCCCCGACTGTCACATGGCTCGCGGCGCAGGCTGCAGGGCAATCTGCGGCGGTGGAATAAATATGGATGTTTAATCCAAGGCGGGTTCCCGCCAAAGCCAGCATACGGCCAAGCTGGCCGCCGCCTAGAATCCCGATGGTCGCCCCGGGCGGCAAAATGGTCTGTGCGCCGCGCGGACTATTGGATGACATCGTCTAACCTTTGGGATCAAGGCCGATTGAGGCCGTCTGCGCCGCGCGCCAATCTTTAAGGCGCTTAGCTAATTTGGCATCGGAGAGCGCCAAAATTGAAGCAGCCAGCAGCCCAGCATTTTTTGCGCCCGATTTACCAATCGCCAAAGTACCCACGGGAACTCCGCCGGGCATTTGCGCGATCGAGAGCAAGCTATCCATGCCAGATAAAGCCGCGCTTTGAACGGGAACGCCGAGCACAGGCAGTGGCGTCATCGAAGCGCACATGCCGGGTAAATGCGCAGCGCCCCCTGCCCCAGCTATAATGACGTGAAACCCTTTTGCTTTTGCCGTTTTGGCAAATTCAACGAGCCGATCAGGTGTGCGATGCGCGGAAATTACGCGGGCATCATACTCAACGTCCAGAGCCTCCAGCACGGTGGCCGCATGTTCCATTGTCGGCCAATCACTGGTCGACCCCATAATAATTGCGATTTTTGGTGAGGCCATGCCGCACGCTCCCATATAAAGCCCATCACTGTGGAAGCGATGCACTCTAGCCACAAAGTGGCAGGGGTCAAATGTCCATTGGCGATTTCTTAACAACAGCTGGGCTATAAGACGGCAATAATCGCATTTTGCCCCTGTGAGAGCCAAATTTCATGAGTTCATCCCGCCTAATTCGGGTTTTACAAGACTCCGCCACGCCGCTTCATAAACGAAGTGAGCAAGCCGACGCGGCCCTTGTCAAAGCGAACGAAGAACTCACCAATGAAATCGCCGTGTTGCGGCTACGGATTTTGGAACTCGAACATGCCGCGGATACTGACCCGCTTGTCCCCGTCTATAACCGCAGGGCCTTCCTGCGCGAGATTTCGCGCGCTCAAAATGTTATGGAGCGTTATGATATGCTCTCTACGGTCATCTTTTTCGACCTAAACGGGTTTAAGTCCGTCAATGACCGCTTTGGCCACGGAATCGGAGATCAACTTTTGAAGATGATTGGTGTTGTGTTGCAAAGCGGCGTCCGAGATTGCGATATGGTCGCGCGGCTGGGCGGCGATGAATTTGGCATCCTCTTATTCAAAACCGATGTGAATGTAGCCCGTGCAAAAGCACAGGCTCTCGCTTGCCGAATTGCCGAACAAAAGGTCCAAATGCCAACAGGCGATATTGGGATTGGCGCCGCTTGGGGCGTGTCTCCCTGCGAGCCCGGCGATACGGTCGAGCAAGTTCTCGCCCGCGCGGACCGCGCCATGTATATGGAAAAACGCTCTCGGGGTTAAACCCCGTTCTGTCGACCGGCCATTCCAGCGAGCGCCTAAAGCGACTTGATGATGTCCTCGACCATTTTCTTGGCGTCCGACAGCAACATCATCGTGTTATCACGGTAGAAGAGATCATTATCGATACCCGCATAGCCTGGCGAAAGAGAGCGTTTTACAAAGAGCACGGTCGCCGCTTTTTCGACATCTAAAATCGGCATGCCTGCAATCGGGCTTTGGGGATCTGTCTTGGCCGCCGGATTGGTCACATCATTCGCGCCAATAACAAAAGCCACGTCCGCATTTGCAAATTCAGAGTTGATATCTTCCAGTTCAAACACTTCGTCATAGGGTACATTAGCTTCGGCGAGGAGCACGTTCATATGCCCCGGCATACGACCCGCGACGGGGTGGATAGCATAGACAACATCGACCCCCTCTTCTTTAAGCGCATCGACCATTTCGCGCGTCGCATGCTGCGCCTGCGCGACAGCTAAGCCGTAACCCGGAACGATGATAACTTTCGACGCATTTTTCATGATAAAGGCTGCATCTTCGGCAGAGCCGCGCTTGACGGGGCGCTGTTCTTTATCGCCTGCGTCTGCATCGGCTACCGCGCCAAAACCGCCCAATATAACGGAGAAAAAGTTTCGGTTCATGGCCTTACACATGATGTAAGACAGAATAGCACCCGAGGAGCCGACGAGCGCGCCGACGATAATCAAGGCTAGATTTCCAAGCGTAAAACCAAGGGCAGCAGCGGCCCAGCCTGAATAGGAATTGAGCATTGAGACAACGACGGGCATATCTGCACCACCGATTGGTATAATCAGTAAGAACCCAATCAGGAAGGCCGCGGCGAGCAAGGCCCAAATAATCCAAGGCTCCGCGCCGCCGGATTTCATCAACATGC
>CAZKHC010000074.1:0-9227 GCA_964552135.1 uncultured Algimonas sp.
TGTCCAAATGGATTTTGGCCAGTTGGGCTTTGACCTTGACCGCCTGAACCTTGCGGCGCTTGACCGCTACCTTGCCCTTGGCCCGGCTGACTGCCGTTGCCGCCCGTGCGGCCTTTGATTTGATCTAATATTGCAGAAGCCGAGCTTGCGGAGCCGCCTCGCAAAGGTGAATTTCCGGATTGACCGTCTTGGCCTTGCTGACCCGGTTGTCCGCCGCCTCCCTGTCCCGCTTGGCCGCCCTGACCACCTTGGCCCTGTTGTCCTTGCCCGCCGCCAGCTTGGCCGGATTGTCCGCCGCCTTGCGCTGTGCCTTGACCCGCACCTTGGCCCTGCGTGCCATAAAGGCCAGTATTGGCTTCGCGGATCATTTCATCCCAAGCTTTCTGCTCTTGCTTGGCAACATATTCATCGGTTTTTGCGACCTCGGACGGCTCATAAGCGGCATCAATCGGCTCGCCCGGCTTCGCTTCAGCCAAGGCTTTTGCGCGCTGTTTGTTCAAATGACGGCGGCTTTCTTGGTCGAGGCGATCAATCGCTTTGACGTCGCGGCCCAAATTACGGCCCCCAATACCATTGCTGCTGTTGTTAATGTCAATATCTTCGAAAATATCACCCGTATCGCGGCGGCGTTGCGAGCGGCGATAATCATCTTCCGATTGATCGGTTTGGCGCGTCGCTGGATTATCCTGCGGGGTTGGCGCAGGGTCGGAATCTTGCGCATAGGCCGGCAAGGAAAGCACCGCGAAAAGAAGCGAAATGGTTAGAGCGCGTATCATCATGGCTCTGCCATAGCATATTTGGGCTGAGCACGGGATGAATAGTTCGTTAAGGTAGAAACCCCCTAGTTCCGCACCACCCGAAAGCCTGTGAAGTCATTTGTATCGCCGCGGCGCTGAACCGCGCGCACGGAATAGCGCAAATCGTCCGGACCTGAGAACCAAGATCCGCCGCGGACAATCCGCTGACTGCAGGACCCCCGAGCATCAGACGAGCCATCAACCGGCGCATCTTTTAGATTCAGCGTATTACAATCCAGAACCCATTCACTGACATTGCCAATCATATCCGCGACGCCAAAGCTGTTTTTCGACAAAGAGCCAGCAGGCAAGGTTCGGTCCGCGCTTAAATCGGTACAGTCATTATTCGCCCAAGGCAGACCTGATTCCTGAGACGCGCCATTGGCAAAGGCGCAGAGCGCTTTTGGTGAGCCGCCGATTAAAGCATCCGTTTTACCGCCGCGCGCCGCATATTCCCATTGCGCCCCGGACGGGAGTCCATAGTTCTTGCCTGTCGTATTAGACAGCCATTGGGCATAAGCAACGGCGTCAGACCAGCTGACATTGATAACGGGCCGGCTTCCCTGCCCCCATCCATTATCATTTGGCAAAGATTTACAGCCGCCGGCACTGACGCAGGCGCCATATTGATCAAAGGTCACTTCGGTCACGCCGATAGCAAAGAGGTTTGAAAAGGTAACGGGCCGGGCCGGTTTTTCATTCGGCTTCGCCTTGCCGTCGCTTTGCGGCGCGCCGAGTTCGGCTGTCCCCGCCGGCAAGCTCACCATGGTGGGGCACGCGGCGCAGTCTTTAAATGTCTTGCCGGGACCCGGACGGAGCTCTTCTAATTTGGCAATGGCCTCTGGCACATGCGCCCCTTGCGGGAAGCTGGTCAGATATTGCTGATAGGCGTCGGCCGTATCTGTCGCAGCGGCGGCTTGCCATGCGGCCTCATCGGCGGCGGCGGCCTGCTGACGCGCCTCTTCTGCGCGCAGGCGATCAATGCGTGTTTGGGCTTCCGAGGCATTTTTCCCCGCCGGATATTTCGTAAGATAACCTTCATAAGAGGGGATTGTATTTGTCTCGGCAGCCGCTTTCCAAGCCGCCGCTTCCTGGCGCGCGGCCTCGGCGGCGTTTTTCCGGCGGGCTTCTTCTTCGGCTTTTATTTTGGCGATGCGCTCTCTGGCTTCTGTCGCGTGCAGCCCGTCTGGCCAGCTTTCTAAATAATCCTCATAGCCTTGGAGTGTGTCGCGTTCATCGGCGAGTTTCCACGCCTCTTCGTCAAATTCATTAATAAGGCGCTGGGCATCTTCGACATGACGCCCATTTGGAAAATCGGCAATATAGGCGCGGTACCCTTCGACCGTATCAATCTCGAGCGCTTTGACCCAAGCGAGATCATCTTCGGATTTCGGCGCTTGCGGAGTGTCTTTTTTGACTGGTTTTTCCGCGCGCTTGATTGTCGGAACATCATCGGCAATCACGACTTTAGAGGCCAGCCAAATTGCGCCGCCACCCACGATTGCCAGTGCGAGTAAGCTAATAGCCCATTTGAAAATAGGGGCGCGTTCTTCGCGGATCGCAAAGCCGTCCCGACCGATGTTATCATCAACGGGTTGCCAAGAGTCGGAGGCCGCCTCGACGGGTTTGGGCGCCGCGGATTGACCGTCCTGCGGGAAAAGCGGTCCGTCTTGCGCCTTGCTCTTCCGCGCATGTTTGGGCCGAAACTTCGCATAACCTAGATAAATCGCGAGTAAATTGAAAGGTGTCGCTAACGCCAACAAAATGAAGAGGATGACGACTAAAATCATCGCACCTGAGATTTGCGGAATCAGATTTTCTACGCCTTCAAACCCTACGAATAAGAGTAAAACACCTATCGCAAGCACAGAAAACAAAAGTGTGAGGCCTAGCCAAACCAATAAACTGCCTAGGATTAATTTGTTTCGTTCTTGGTGTTCAGGGTATCGACCCTCACGCTTGAGAAAAAATTTGGTGACGACCACCGCGGATAACAACGAAACAAAAAGGCCCGCTGCGGGAATCCCAAAATTGAAAAATTTATACAGCAGACCTTGAATAAGAATGTTGAGAATATAAATTCCAACATAGGCCAGCGCAAAGATGAGCAGATAATGGCCATTTGGTTTTACGCGATTCATGTCTAACTCTTTCCAGCGGTTCGCGCTGTTGCATCAGGTCCATCACCCAAACGCAATATCAAATTATCCAAACAATATTGACCGGCTTCGTTGAGGGCGCGCTCTTCCTTATTTTGAATGAGGCTTTGCAATAAAACCAGAACGGCGGCCATAATCAGCGCAAGGAGGGTTGTCGTGAAGGCAACGCCAAGACGTGAGGTCACTTGATATAGGAAATCATCCGCTTCCGCATTCACAGGAACTCCTGCATAATTTAGCGCAAACATAATGCCCATGACGGTCCCGATAAACCCAAGGGACGGGATGAGCCATGTCAGATACCGTAGCATAGAATAGCGCAAGTCAATTTCATGCATATAAAGTTCGAGCGAAGAATTTAAAACGCTAATCGCTTGATCCTCATTATCGCTCATACGGTATTGATCAATTGTCCGTTCAATCATACGCGGCAAGAAAGCGGCGCGGCCAAAACGGCGATCTACAATTCCCGTTTTAATCCGGCCCAATGTCTCCGTATCCAGCTGCCGTCCATCGGTCGGCAAATAACCGCGTTTAAGCTGGTTTTCCTCATCACTGGCCGCGGACCAGCGCAAGAATAATTCTCCAAAACCGATAAACAGCGCGACCCACATGATGTTTTGAACGGTAAAGGGCCAGAACGGCGAATCGGCATCGAGCAGAATTTCCTGCAAAGACGCAGAGGCGGCCACGCGTATTATACCAATTGTCACTAGGGCCGCGACAATCGCGACCGTAAAGACGAAAACGCGCCGAAAGAGAGAGGTCATATTATTCATATCAATTCCACCAAATCACACATGCCTTAATCACAAATACCGGGCGAGGTCGACGCCAAGGCCATAAATTGTCCTTTGTTTCGGGCCGCCAAATCTTCCATAAACTCCACGGTCCCGCGGTAATCGAAATAATTGCCAACAACAACGGAGTGAATTTCTTTGCGTCCATTATTTCGGCGCGTAATTTCTCTTACCAAATTATTCGCGCTCAACCCGTTATTTGCGCGCGGGTTAGGCAGACCATCAGAGACAAGGAAGATCGCCTGCCCTGGACCGCTAAGCATTTTATCAAATGCATCCAGCATAGAGGCCGAACCGCCAAATTGTCGCGTCAGGCCTTTGGCAAAATCAATCGCGCCCGTTCGGGTTCCGCCAGAATTTATTTGGCGCAAACTGCCCGAGCTTGGCCATTGCCGAATTTTCGCGCCCGTATCTGTTTGTTGGAAACCAACGATTTTTACAGCGTGATTATCTTGCAACGAGAGAATAATACGCTCGACGGCCTTATTGATGCTTTGCTCATGCCCGCCCATGCAGCGGCTCATATCGACCGCAACGACAACATCATCTGCTGTCGTATTCATGCCCAAAAATCGGAAAGACACGGTGGCAGGTTCGGGCAAAGGCCCTGGTTCTTCTTCAATGGGTTCAGGGACAACAACGGCTGGCGGCGGCGTTGCAGCGGCTTTTTTCTCTAGCAAGCTTTGTTCGGCGGCACGTAATTTATCTAACAGCTCTTGAGCGTCTGATTTGATATCCGAAACATTTCGCGCCATAGCCGAGCGTTTAATCTCTAGGGCTTTTTTCTTTTCTTTCGTCTCAACGGAACTTTCTTCCGCGGCACGTGCCAGATCTGCAATCGCGTTATCTGGCGTCTTTTCCCGCAGCTCATTCTGATAATAAGGCAGCAAAATTATCGCGAGCAATGCAAAGGCTCCCATCGCCGCCGCGAAAAGGTCAATCGCCGACATGGAGAAAACCTCGATCGTGCGTTCGCGTCTCCGCTTCATCGTGGCCCCCTCATCTGGACCGCCCCACAAATTCCCCGCGATTTTGATTCGCAAGTTCTTGCAAAAAGACGGTCAGTTTTTTGTCAGAGGTATAATCGCCAATAGCAACCGTATGGATTTCGGCACGTCCGCGATTTCGCCGCGTTACATTGCGTATAATCGCGCCGGGCTTCCCGTCATCTGGAGCGCCGTCACTCATGAGAATAATCGCTTCAGGGCGCAGATTGAGCGTGCGCACCAATGCACCTTGTGTCGGCGTGCCGCCGCCAAAGCGGCTTGGCATATTATCGACAAAAGACCGGGCCCGAGAGAGCGATGCGGAATCGGCGCGAACAAGCTGGCCATTGGACGGATAGCTGTCATAGCTCGGGCCGCCGCGATAGCCAATAATCGCAAAGCGGTTGTCAGGCTTCATTTGCGACAAAATTTCATTCAGCGCCTGAGTCACTTTTGAACGATGCGCTTGCATCGAACCCGACATATCAACCAATACCACGATATCGCGTTTATCGGTCGCAAGACCCAAAATGGAAAATGGCACGCCGCGATTAATAGAACGCGGCGGCTCTGGCGGGTCGGGTTCTGGTTCGGGCTCAGGGTCCGGAATAGGTTCGGGCTGCGGTTGTGGATCTGGGATTTCGACTTCCGTAATCGCTTTTAGCACTTCCTCTAATTTTGCTTCCGTTTCGCTCATTTCGGTTTGCGTTGTCAGATATTGTTTATCCAAAAATCGGATTTCGCTTTGCAGCGCTCGAATAACTGACATGTCGGTTCGGGTGGTTTCAGCGGCGAAGCGGCGTTTGCGAACTTGTTCTTCAAGTTCTTCCATCGACACATCAGTGCCGCCTAATTTATAATAGGGAAACAGCACCAAGACGATAAGGATAAACGCACCTAGCGCCGCCGCGAACAAATCGAGCGCCGAGATGGAAAAGACAGCAATACTGCGACGTTTTGCCCGCAGCTTACCCTCCCCCGGTGAAGATTCTTAATAAGCGGTAGAGTCGCTCTTGCTTCGCGCGCTCTCTCGCAGCTTTATTCATATCATCCGTAAGCTGAATAGCATCACCGAGAATTTCGCGGTCAATCTCAGAATTGATGACATCATTCGAGCGCGCAAGACGGCCATCTAAATCTTCCATAAAGAGCGTTTCCAGCTCAGCTATATCCGTTTCAAAGGCTGCAAATTCAACGGCATCACGCTGCCTGACCAAACTGCGGGAATATGAGGCCGCCGCAGTGGACCAAGCCGGGTCTTTATCCGCACCCAACCGCGAAAGGCTTTCCGATAATATCTGACGTAAAAATAACGCATCTTCGGCAATCACTGTGTTAATTTCAGGATTTGTAAGCGAGTTATCAAAGGCCGCCAAACTCTCGGTTTGGCCCGTGATATAGACCTCACATGTAACCGAAAAATCGACGAGATAATTCATACTTGCAACAATGACGGCCGGGGCAGCCTGACGCAGAACCGGATTTGCGATATCTTCAATGACAGAGAGAACAGGTGTTCCAGCCTCAACCGCAGGCTGGCCATAGTGATCAAACAAAGCCAAAGTTTCGCTATCTGCGCCATAAGACACATCACTCACCAGCCTAAAGAATTGATAGCGCGCGATAGGATCATCCGTTGGGAAATCCGCCATTTGCGAAATACAGCGATCTTGGTTCTGTCCAGCCACCGCAACAGGCGCGTTCAGACCATATAATTCATCTGTTGTTGCCGCGTCTTGCGCAGATACAGCCAAAGGTCCTGCGAGCACAGGCGCCGCCAATAAGAGCGATATCCAAGTCTTGCGCAGCATTAGTTGATCGACCCGCCGGACAGGCCACTAAACGGCGAAGCGGCATTCAGGCTCGAGGGGCCCGCATCAATGCCGTCAACAAAATTGCGCGTTTGGTCAGAGCTGCCAGATTGGCTAACACGGACTGTGCCATTGGGCTGGCCATTGGTGAAACTGCCTTCATAGGAAATACTGCCCAGGGATGTATGACGGATTAAAAGACCGGGACCATTTGCCAACCCATTCTGCGCGTAGCCATAATATTCAATAACATCATCACCTTCTTCAAGCACGCCGGCTCCCGATCCATTTGCGAGGCCGCCATCGCACACACCAAGCCATGTTCCGCGTTTTGCCCCGCCTGCGTCCAGATAAGCGCATTGGGTCGCAACAGTTTCAAGCGAGCGCTGGTTCTGCGTGTAAAGCGACTGCAACTTGGATTGCAAATCTTCATAGCGAATAGCCGTAATCGTCTCATTAGAGTCGAGTAAATCAACCGTTACCGTCGTCTGCTGATCTAAGGCGGGTACAATTGAATTAAGGAAATTTGTCCCAACTTGTTGTGAGAGCCGCGCCTTAGCAAAAGCTTCTGAGGCTGCGAAAAGACCGCCTTGAATCAAAGCCGAGCTTCCAGCGCTACGTGCACGCTGGCGACGCACACAATCATCAAATTCTCTTTGAGTGCGAGAATTACGGCAATTTTCACTTCCGGATGCCGCCGCCGCTCCGCCAACGACACTCGCGACAGCCAATAATGTCGCTACATTTTGCTGCCTCGCCAATTTCCGGCGTTCTTCGAGAACCGATTGTTCCGCGGCAATCATATCACGAACTTGCGCGCCCAGCTCGCCATTATGGATACCGTCAAAAATCCGCAAAGACTGAACGGATAAATATTTCCGCTGTGCGTCGAGCAAGCGCTCCGCATAGGCCACGCGCGCAGCATAATCATCCTCATCGCTGCCAACAAAGGTTAGGGCCGCAAGACTTGGGTCAAAATCGGCGACGCTCGCTGCCTTACCCATCATAATAGCCTTATCTGTATCAAGCCCATTAATAAGCGCCACAATACGTTTCGATAAAGCATCCGTATATATATCATCCAGAGGGTCGACGGTGCCGTCGCTGGCCCCTTTTAAAAGATTCATTTCAGATTCGGGAATGCGAACTTTTTCGACGGGCAGAACCATAGTTGCATTTGTGTCGGACCGCGTCGCCAGTTTCTGAACGGCGACCTTCTGCGGCGTATCATTTGTAATATAGGAGACGAAATCCAGCTCTGGGATAACGGGCTCTAAATCGCCGCGCTGCAAGGCGCCAATGGTTTCCAAAGCGCTTTCGCGCCCCTCCGCGGCGGCCCGCGTGACAAGCGGCTGCGACGCCATAAGAACGCCATGCGTCGGCGCGGCCGCACGGTGATCTGTCCGAACGGTTACGAGCGGCGTTATCAAGTCACCAAAGGTCAGCGGTACATTGCCCATCATTTTTTTGCTGTCAGGAAAACTATAGGTCGCAAAATCGACAGACACGACAGATGGCAGATCTTCGGCCGCGGTTATCGGCTCGGATGTTAACTCTCCGCCCGGTCCCAATTTAATGGCATGGGGGGACAGCAGCACAGAATGTTCCGGTAATTTCCCGGCAAGTTCCTTATAGAGCGACAGAGCAAAATAATTGGATTTGACGACGGTACTATCCGCGACAGCTACCGTTTCGATTGTGTTTGTCACGCCGCGTCCTGTTGAGCCGCCCAAAGCGCGCTTTGCATAGGCGCGGTGATAGGCGTCTTTGGCATCGGCTTCGACAATGGCTGGGTAGCGAATAACGGCCAAAACGCCGCCTTCAGGCACATCCGCGCGTATCGATTCGGTCGGTACAGATTTATTGACAACGGAGGTACTGATACCCTTTGCCGTAGATGCACAGCCCGTGGTGAGCGCACCCAGCACAAGCAAAGAAGACGCCAATAAGATCTGTTTCATCATAGTCAGTCCTTATAAAAACACGGATTAACCTTTGCTGAAGGAATTTTTAGGAGCAGGCAAGCTACAGACTGTTAATGTGAACGCCCCAGCTTCACCCCTTTTAAGGCGCTTTCGCCTCAAGCGAAAACGCATGTAATCGGTCAACTTCCTCAGATACCGCTTCCAGAACGGCGCGGTGCTTGGCCAAACTACTCATGCCTACAAAGGCATCGGCCGTAATAACGACGTGAATATGGGTCTCTGCGGTCATGTCTTTTTCTGGAAAAGCGGCCTTATGCTCCGCCGCGCCGCCATGTCCGGCGTGCAGATTTGACTGGTCTTGCACCTCTAACTGCGACGGAGTGAACCGTGATGTCAGTTTTTCCTTGATTGCCTCTGCCAATATGCCCATCTTGTGCGGTCCTTAAAGCTCACCTTTTTACGATAAGACATACTTATGGCGTCTGGTTACGAATATAAACCCAAAGGCATTGATATTAGCATCAGTGCGGCGAAAGCTAAAAAGAAGAAAAAACCGGAGGAGCTTCCCTGCGAATGGGCGGGCTGTACGGAGAAAGGCGGCTGCAAAGCGCCCAAGTCACCAGATCGCCTGCGAGATTACTTTAATTTCTGCACAAAACATGCGCGTGAATATAATAAGAACTGGAATTTCTTCTCCGGCATGACGGATGACGATATTCAGGAATGGCAAGTCGGTGCCCGCCATGGCC
>CAZKHC010000075.1:0-1551 GCA_964552135.1 uncultured Algimonas sp.
ATCACGCAATTCGAAATTCCTACCTCTGTCATTGAAGCGGCGCTGGAAGGTTATACAGGTTTCGTCGCGGTCAATGCCTCGCCTGTCATAGGCGGGGTCGAGACGATATTGGCTCGAGCGGATTTAATTATCGTCAATGAAGGCGAAGCCGCCGCATATGATCTCTCAGATTATAGAAAACTGGTCGCTGTGACTTTGGGGGCCAAAGGCGCGGAGCTTTGGCGGGGCGGTGAAATCATTGCAAGAGCCAAGCCGCCCAAAGTCGAGGTTGTGGACACCACGGGTGCGGGCGATGCTTTTGCTGCCGCGCTGACTGTGGCGCTGGCGGAAGGACAATCCAAAAAAGACGCACTGGAATTTGCTTGCGCGGTTGGGGCGCTGACGACAACGCAGCTGGGAACACAAACCGCAAGCCCGAGGCGTGCAGAGGTGGATGAGTTATTGGGGCGTTAAAGTTCTGATTCTAAAATTTGGGCTTCAGATCGAAATAGCGTTTCGGCAGAGTGCCCCGCGCGCGAAGTTCAGTCTCCGTGCAGCCGCGCAGCTCATGCGGGAAAACGGTCCACGCATCTGTTTCGTGAATATAAAAATCCGGTACGCGCGCCGTAAGGTTCCGCTTGGGTTTATAATAAATAGTGGCGATGCGAATATCTTGGGGGGTGTTAGGCCCGCATAGCGCGCGGGTTTCGCGAAGGATGGCATCGACGCTGCGTCCGCTATCGAATATATCATCAATAATCAAAAGCCGGTCGTCGGCACCGATAATATCAGCCACATTCTGGAGACCAAGGACTTGAACATCTGGCAAAGCTTCGCCCGCATCAAAGCTGGATGTGCGCGCGCCGTAACTCGCTGTCCGAATGGCAAAATGATTGGCCCGGCAATCCAGTGTTTCGAGCACTTCTTGCACAGCAATCCCGACAGGCGCGCCGCCGCGCCAGACGCCAAGAATAAAGCTCGGCTGAAAACCGGATTCGTGAATACGCAAAGCGAGCTCAAAAGAATCCTGCAACAAATCTTCCGCACTGATGAAAGTTTTTTCTGAGGTTAAACTCGGCTCGGCCATAGAAGGGTCTGTAATATGGGCTAGCGAAGGGCGCAATGCGCGCTTCCCCTTAAATCCAATCCTGCGCATAAGGCGGATATGGAAACACGGCCTTTGATATTTGATTGTGATCCGGGGCAGGATGACGCGATTAGTTTGACGATGGCGCTCTCGCCAAAAAGCGGATTGGATATCCGCGCAATCACCGTCGTCGCGGGCAATACATCTTTGGCGAAATGTCAACGCAATGCGCGCATGATAGCGCAAATTTGCGGGCGAGACGACATACCCATTTATGCCGGATGTGACAGGCCCCTGCGCTATCCACTGGCCACTGCCGAAGAGGTGCACGGAGCCGAAGGCCTCTCGGGGATAGACATTTTTGAGCCGGACATTCCGCTACAATCAGAACCGGCTGTCGATGCAATTATTCGCCTCTGCCGCCAGCACCAGAATGTCGTGTTAGTCCCAACGGGGCCGCTGACGAATATCGCGGTCGCCCTTAC
>CAZKHC010000075.1:1651-2784 GCA_964552135.1 uncultured Algimonas sp.
CACGACGCTTGCACATCGGCTTATTTATTGCAGCCAAACCTCTTTGGGTTTCAATCGGTTGGCGTTGCTGTTGACGCCGAGAGTGAGTTGATGCGCGGCTGCACAAGTGTCGATTTTAAGACCAAGACCCAACAACACCGCGATACAAATTGGGCAGTAGATGTCGACAGGGACGCATTTTTTGATCTGATGATTGAGTGTGCCGCCTCTTATCAAGATTGAATTCTAAATCTGCTCTTCCAATTCGCGCCCAAAATCGCTAATAGACGTATATATTATTGAGGGCGCAACTTCATGACCTATTGTATCGAGTGCGGGGCCAAGGCTCCTGTGGCAGCAAAATTTTGTCCAAAATGCGGATTTGCATTAGTCACCGCGGAGGCAGAGGACGAGCAGAAACCACCCATATCTGAAGCCGCGGAAACCGAGATTTCCGATGTGAAAACCCCGGAAAGCGAAACAGAAGGCATAGAGCGTTCTGAAGCACACTCCTCCGCTCTGGAGCCGGAAGAGGCAGTGAGCCATGATGATATATCAGCCGAAGAAGCGGATAAAGAGATTCCACAGCTAGAACCGCAAGACCCCGTTCACGACCTTGCGCCGGAACCCATAGCGGCGCCCGAAGAGGCGCTTCAAGAGGCCGCAGCTCCAACGGTCGAGACGCCCAAATCAAAAACCGGATTATTGATAGGGCTAAGCCTTATCGCTCTATTGGTCGCGGGCGGAGGGGCCTATAGCTTAGGGGTGTTCGGGGGCGGCGCTCCCGAAGAGACTCATATCGCGGATAGGTCTAAGATAAAGACGCCCGCAAAACCCAAATCAAAAGCCCCTGGCAAAGAAGAGAAACCCTCGGCTGAAGCGGCAACCTTGGCCGCCTATCGAGCGGCGATAAAATCCGGAAAAATTTCAGACCTCGGAGAGTTTGCGACAGCTCACGCAAATAATAGTTTGGCAAAAGACGCAGAGGCCGCCGCATTTATTTCCTTAGAAAGGCAAAAATCCGTCTTGGCCTTTAGCCTATTTACGAAATATTTTCCTGAGGCGGATGTCAGCGCTTATACAGGCCCTCGAACCAATGAAGATAGTGGGTCGAGACTGCCTCAAGAGGTGGTAATAGAATTGGCGGCACCTGC
>CAZKHC010000075.1:2884-5287 GCA_964552135.1 uncultured Algimonas sp.
AATTGAAACGGCGGCCAAAACCGCGCCGGATAGCCCGCCTGCCGTTGACGTCATTGAACCGAAGGCGCCAGTCTTTGACATAGCCGCCAAACCGATAGAGCGCTTTGGGGCCATCACCCCGCACTATGTGACCGAACCTGGAGAATGCGATATGACATTCTCAATAAGTCCCACAGGAACGCCAACGAATATTGTCCCAAAATGTACGGATGAGGTGTTTAATATTCCTGCCGAAGAAGCCGTCGCAGCCTGGGTCTATTCGCCGGCAAGCCTTGCCGGACAGCCCGTTCAACAGGATGGATTGGTTGTGAAACTCAAATTCCATTTGGAAGATATAGAATAAGTTCACCGGCTTGTGATGACGCGTAGCCGCCAAACCCCGTTCCGCACTCTTGAATTGAACCGTTTGAGCCGCCACATGTGGGCTGAATATATGTATGAGGTTCAATATGCCCAAAACGGTCACAGATATTGTTAGCGACAGCTCCGATACAGCGTTTATGGCGGATGTGGTTGAGGCCAGCCATGATATCCCAATTATTGTAGATTTTTGGGCGCCATGGTGCGCGCCCTGCAAGCAGCTATTGCCGCGCCTCGAGAGAATCGTATTAGCCGCAGAGGGCAAAGTCAGGCTCGTGAAAATCAACACAGAAGAGCATAATGCAGTCTCCTCACAGCTTGGCGTTCGGTCTATTCCCGCCGTCTATGCGTTTAAAAATGGAGAGCCCATTGATGCTTTTTTAGGGGCGAAACCTGACTTGGAACTTATCGAATTTGTCGGGCGGCTGACAAGCTAATTGGTTTCAAAATAAATTACCGCTATTAGGCGGCTAATACTTAGCCGCAGACCAACATGAGATTCACATGACCGCAACAGAAACCGATATTGTTAAAGACAGCTCAGATATGGCCTTCACAGCAGATGTCATTGAGGCCAGTAACGACGTCCCCGTTATCGTGGATTTTTGGGCGCCTTGGTGCGGACCATGTAAACAGCTCATGCCGCGCCTCGAAAAAGCTGTGAAAGCCGCTGAGGGCAAGGTGAAGCTAGTTAAAATCAACACGCAAGACCATAACGGCGTCGCCTCGCAGCTCGGCGTTCGATCTATTCCTGCCGTCTATGCGTTTAAAGACGGGAAACCCGTTGACGGCTTTATGGGCGCGCAGCCTGATACAGCGCTAAATGAATTTATTGCGCGGCTAACAGGCGAAACAGATCCCAAGGAAGAAGCCAAGACCTTAGTTGCGCGCGCACGCGATAGTCTTGCAGCAGGCGACCCCGGCGGCGCAGCACAAGATTTTGCCGGCGCGCTGTCCTTAGATAATGAAAATGCGGCGGCCCGCGCAGGCCTTGCGCGGCTTTACCTTGACGGCGGAAATGATGAAGGGGCGCTGCAGCTCTTGCAAGACGCGCCGCCGTCAGTTCAGGAAGATCCTGAAATTACAGCGCTGAAATCAAAATTTGATCTACGGCCAGCAAAGAACGAGCCGGATCCGACAGCGGATTTAGCAGCAAAAGTTAATGCTGATCCAGATGATTTAGACGCGCGTCTTGAACTCGCGAAAGCACTTGTGGGCGCGGGCCGAAATTCAGACGCCGTTGATCATTTGCTTTACTCTATCCAGAAAAACCGTGGCCATAACGGCGAGGCGGCGCGCTTGTTTCTCCTCACAATTTTTGAAGCGGAAGGGACAGAGTCCGAAATTTCCACCAATGGCCGGAAACGACTCTCGTCAATTCTCTACGCCTGAGGTAATTTCGCGGCGCCAATCACCGCAAGGCTTAAAAATATAGCAAGGCCTAAAAATACCTGCGGCAAGGGCAAAATAATCGCCATCGGAATGAGATAGGCGACCATCAAGATATTTTGTATCCGGGCGGACGCGCGCCAATTCGCAAGGCCGACACAGATCATGGCAATTCCTGCGCCTGCAAACCAGACATGGTCGGCCGTTAAAGAGCGGAAGACAACAAAACCATAAATGAGATGGGCCGTCCCAAGCGCTATGGCTGCACCAGCGGCGATGTGGCGAATGCGGTTACGCATGATTTGGCGTTTCGACCCAGTCCAAGTAACTCGCGCCAATAAAGAGGCTCATCATCACACCAGAGGCCTCGATTGAAAGGGCCCGAAGATAGTCTATCGGCAAATCCGCAGTAGAAAATAATGGTGTCCCCAAAATCACCCATGTCAGCAATAAACATAAACTAGCGCTTAAACTATAGCGCTTCAAAAGCTTCAAATTCAGCACAGCGAGGCCCGCCGCAATTCCATAAAGCGTGAGTAAAATAAAAAGGGCGGATTTTATGGTTTGATCGTCAAGTCTAACGGCAGCGTAAAAGAGGGCAATACATGCAGCGAACCCTGCACAGCCAAACAAAGCCTGACCCAAACGTTTCGG
>CAZKHC010000075.1:5387-9093 GCA_964552135.1 uncultured Algimonas sp.
ATAGGATAGAGGGTTCCCGATGCGAGGCCTGCGGCCTGCATCAATGCATAACCGTGAAGACCGTCTGGCTCAGCCGCCAGATTATTTAGGATTTCAAGTGTCGCCGCAGAGGGCCGCCGAGTTCTCGTCATGTGTTAACTCTACATATGTAGAGTTATATGTCAATAGAGCTGATAATGAATCTGTCGGCATCTCCTAATTGACAGACGGCTTTGGGTTTCCCACCTTGCTCTTATGAGCGCACATTATAAATCCTTAGCCCGGCGGACAAATCCCGAAAGCGTGGCCCTATTCCCCCTCAACGGAACGGTTTTATTGCCCGGATGTGATTTGCCCCTTAATATATTTGAGCCGCGTTATCTGAATATGATAGATGATGCCCTTCGCGGGCAACGCCTGATTGGGATGATACAATCGCGCGGGAATGAGCTCGTGAAAATAGGCGGTCTTGGACGTATCTCTCAATTTTCTGAAACTGAAGATGGGCGGTATTTAGTTGTCTTAAAAGGCTTGAAACGCTTTCGCTTGGACGCGGAGCTAAAGCTCACAACACCTTACCGCCAAGGCAAAATCAGCTTTGATGCCTTTCAACAGGACGCAGACACGCATGACGCCAAACAGACGAGCGAGGCTTTGTCCGAATCTGGGCGCTCAGACCGTGCGGCCTTGACCGTCGCAATGAAATCCCTCGCCAAAGCCGTCGGCGTTCAAGTGGATTGGAAGAGTTTAAAGGAAATTCCGCTGCCGCTTTTAATCAACCAAGCGGCGATGATTTCGCCCTTCCAAGCCGAAGACAAACAAAGCTTACTCGAGGCCGTGACCAGTGATGAGCGCCGCAGGCTCTTGATTGGATTAATGCATTTATACGCCGGACAAATTGGCAATGAATCGAAAGATCAACTCAAACAATGACGCAAAAATCTAAAATTGATCCGAAAATGTTGAGCAGTCTTATCTGCCCAAAGTCTCGCGGGCCGCTCACCTATGACAGCGAAACCCATGAGTTAATCTCAAAAAAGGCGAAACTTGCCTATCCCATTCGCGACGGCGTTCCGATTATGCTGACGCATGAGGCCCGAAAATTATGAGGACAATATGAGTGACCTATCACAAGCCGAAAAAGACGCGCTCGACGCCGCAACCTTTCGGCGTCTGCTGCAACATTTAGATGAAAATCGCGATGTGCAGAATATCGACCTTATGATTTTAGCTAATTTCTGCCGCAACTGCCTGTCAAAATGGTGGCTGGCCGAAGGCGAAACGCGCGGCCATGAGCTCGACCTCGACGACGCGCGGCAACGCGTTTACGGCATGGATTACCGTGAGTGGAAAGCATCGCAACCCGACGCCACCCCGGCGCAAATCGCGGCCTATAATGCCAGAACAAAAGGGTGTTAAAATATGACCTATAATCCTCATCATGACTATGCCGACGCGTCGCAATGGCGCGGCACAACCATTCTGACCGTGCGCAAAAATGGCAAGGTCGTCGTTGTCGGCGATGGCCAAGTCAGCGCAGGCAATACGGTGATGAAATCTAGCGCGCGCAAGGTTCGGACCCTCGCAGGCGGGACAGTCCTGACGGGGTTTGCGGGCGCGACCGCGGATGCCTTTGCCCTGCTCGAGCGCCTAGAAGCGAAACTCGAAGCCCATCCCACGCAGCTTGCCCGCGCCTGTGTTGAGCTCGCGAAAGATTGGCGGACGGATAAATATCTGCGGCAGCTCCAAGCGATGATGATTGTCGCCGATAAAAACGAAACCTTTGTCCTGACGGGGAACGGCGATGTCGTGCAGCCCGATACGGCCGAGACGGGCTCAGGGATTACGGCAATTGGCTCGGGCGGGAATTACGCGCTCTCGGCCGCGCTGGCGATGGATGAATATGAGACAGACGCCGAAACCCTTGCGCGCAAGGCCATGGGTATCGCGGATAGAATTTGTGTTTTTACGAATAATAATCTGACGCTGGAATCCCTTAAAACGGATTAAGTCAGCCACACTTTATTTGCGGGATTTCCCGATTCAACACGGAGTCTCGCGTCATCCAGTTTGCCATCCGCAAGCGCCGTCAAAACGCCTTCATCCGCCTCTTGCAGCTTGGCATAAAAGCGTTTGCCATCAGCTTGCCGCCCTATCACCACAGCGCCAATTGGCGCGCCGCGTTTATGTTGGACGATATAGCTCTCCATCGCCGCTTCGCCTGACGGGCTATCCGTTTGGCCGGGCGAGACTTGTGCTGCGATGGATTTCGCGATGGCCGCTTTATCCGCAAAGACATCGCCGTCCTCCCATTCCGTAGAATAAACCCCAACCGCTTGCTTGCTCATCCATCCGCCATTGCCATGCGCGAGCCCGAGTGAGCCTGGCGCGCGGCGGCAGGCGCTGACCACTTCGCAGATTCCGTGGAGCGTATAATTATTCCCGGGCCCGCCGAAAAACGGGAGGCCGCCCGTGAGCGTCAGAGGTTTATCTTTGCGGGCGAGCTGCGTCGCCGCTTGGTCCACGACGCAAGGAAAACAGGAATAAATATCGGCATGGTCAATGTCTTCAGTGCCAATATTAGCCGCGTCTAAGGCGCCTTTTATCACAAGATCCATCGCGAGGCTGCGCGATAAATCCGAGCGGTCCAGCATGAGGTTTTCTTGTGCCTCAGCATGACCGCGCAGGTAAACCCATTTCTCTTCCGCTATGCCCAATTCCTGCGCATGGCCCACGGTTGTCATCACCACAGCTGCGCCTTGGTTCACGCCGTCTTTAGCCACCATATTTTTCAGGAAAGGCGAGATGAGATTTCGATTTGCGGTGGTCGGATTTGAAATTTCGCTTTCGGAGAAGCCTTGCTGAAACATCGCATAAGAATTTTGCACGGCCGTCTCTGACATCGGCGCGATGAGATTTGCCATATAGGCGCGGTGTTCGGAGACGCTGCGGCCTGCCTTGATACGGCGCGCGGTTTCAATGAAACCGTAATACATCATGGCGTCCATGAGGCCATGCGCCAGCTCTGTCTGGGAGACAATCATCGGGCCACTAAACGGCCCGCGATCTGTCCAGTCGCCTGCGTGAGTTTCGGCCCAATCCAGAGAGGCGCCCGCGCGCTGCGCCGCGCGCATATTCCCCAGCGCTTCGCCGCCAGCGACCATGGCCATTTTAATCTCGCCAGACCGTAAAGCCTGCGCGGCTTCCGCGATGAGGGTCTGTGGTGATTGACCGCCAATGCCGTCGTAAATCGCCTGTTCCGGCGCTGCGCCAATTCGCGCCGCGACGGCGCGCGGGAATTTATCTGGCCCGCCAAAAGGACAGGCATAGGCCGGCGAACTATCTGAGAAAATCCGAACACAGCCGAGCCACTCGATCGCCTCACCGCTCACCCCTGCGTCCATCACCGCAGCCTGCGCTGCACGGCCCGCCATCTCGGCATGAGAGGCAGCAGTGGTTAAATCATCTGGCACAGCCTCAACCGCCTGCCCGACACCAATTAAAATGGGAGTATTTTCATGCATGCGGCGGTGTGGGGAATCACAGCGGGTTTAGCAAGATAGGAATTCGTCTGATTAATCCTCGAATTTGAAGGGACGGCCCATTCATCTTTCCACGTCTTTTCAATGGCTTGTAATTTTTTAAAAAACATAATCCACGCTTCCAAAGCTCGTGTCATATTTAATGCGTTCCCTACCACATGGGACAGGCAAGAGATCGTTGACTT
>CAZKHC010000076.1:0-8995 GCA_964552135.1 uncultured Algimonas sp.
CCTGGGCTCTCGGCCATACGTGACTTTATCTGAGCAAAAATCGCCGCCTCTTCTTCTGATCCGGGTTCGCCTTCGATAAGTTCAGGCTCGCCGTTCTCAACCCGCGCGCCGAGAAGGATATAAAGTGTTGCGTCGCCGCCATCATCCAAAATGATATTTGGACCTTCCGGGAATAAGAATGACTTGTCGAGATAATCCCAATGCTCTTCAAGGCTTTGGCCCTTTACAGCAAAGACGGGAATACCTGCCGCCGCAATCGCTGCAGCCGCATGGTCTTGCGTGGAGAAGATATTACAAGAGGCCCAGCGAACATCCGCGCCGAGGGCCGTAAGCGTCTCAATCAAAACCGCCGTTTGAATCGTCATATGTAGTGAGCCAACAATGCGGGAACCGGCAAGAGGTTTGCTCTCGCCAAATTCTTCGCGCAGGGACATCAGGCCCGGCATTTCGGTTTCAGCAATATCTAGCTCTTTACGGCCAAATTCGGCGAGAGAGATATCTTTGACGACAAAGTCTTGTGCGCTCATAGCAGCCATCCTGATTAATCAGTGAATATTTAGCGGCCCCATACGCTCTGATCCCATTACCGTCAACGCGATATAACGTTTTTTTTATATGGCGTTATATCTAAGCCAACTGATTTCCTAAACCCGCAGATGAGGGGCTTTTGTTAAACGCTAGGTCTGGTAGAGACCCGATGTGTCTGTCGCCGTTACCAAACCTGCTGTCTCAGTGATCATTGTGAATTACAATGCAGGAAAATATTTACGTCCTTGCGTGGAAAGCTTGCTGACACAGACGTTGACGAATTTCGAATGTTTCCTGGTGGACAATGGCAGCACAGACGGATCATTAGGCAACTTGCCCGAACTCGACGCGCGCTTCACCATAATAGAAGCCGGAGAAAATTTAGGCTTTGCCGTCGCCAATAATCGCGCCGTTGACCGGGCCTCCGCTGATTGGATAGCCTTGCTAAATCCAGATGCTTTTGCGCGTCCCGATTGGTTGGAGCAAGGTTTGGCTGCGCGCAGTTTTATGCCCGACACTTCCATGATCGGCAGTACGCAATTTTTAGCGTTAGAACCTGAGAAGTTTGACGGGTTAGGCGATGAATATCACGCCTTTGGCGTTGCTTGGCGGGCGGGCTTCGGAAAGCCTGCCAAGGACATTTTTACGCGCGAGAGCTTTGGGCCTTGCGGCGCTGGCGCCTTTTATGACCGCCATGTCTTTCAACGGCTTGGCGGATTTGATGAGAGTTTTTTTTGCTATCATGAAGATGTCGATTTGGCCTTCCGTATGCGGCTCGCAGGATATCGCTGCGTGCAAAGTGCAGACACAATCATCGACCATGTTAGTTCAGCCATCTCAGGCCGCGCTTCCGAATTTGCCGTTTATCACGGAACGCGCAATCGTATTTGGACCTTTTTCAACAATATGCCGTGGGTCTTATTACTCTTGCTGACGCTGCCGCATTTGATGACAAACCTCGCCTTTTTAACGGTCAGTCTCTTTCGAAAAGGCAGATTTAAACCCACGTTTCGCGGCATGCGAGATGGTTTTTTTACTCGGCCCAAAAGCCGCCCACTCAAAGTAAAACGCGAAGCCAGCCTCAAAGATTTATTATTGGCTATGGGGTGGAACCCAATCAATATTTTAAAACGCGCACCCGTCAAAACATCGGCCCTGAATGGGACGCAATCACAAAGCACGTCTGGACGGGGCGATAGAAATTGAATAGCGACTAAGTCGGCGGGGCAGCCAAGACAAAGCCGAATGGCTAAAACGGGATATGATGAATAATAAACTGACACGCCGAGGCCTGATGAGCCTCACGGCAAGTGCCGGTCTGGCCGCATGTACCGCGCCGGAGGCCATAACAGGAAATAACGAGCCGCGCCTTCAGTCCGGCGCGTTTAGCCATGGCGTTGCATCCGGCGACCCGTTCTCAACCAGTGTTGTATTATGGACTCGCGTGACCCCCGATACCTCTGGAGATATAGACCTAAGCATGGACGTCACATGGGAAATTTTCTCTGACAAGACACTTAATACCCTCGCGGAAAGCGGGACAGTCACCACGAATAAATCACATGATTATTGCGTCAAGATCATCGCTGATAACCTCGCGCCCGGACAAGATTACTACTTCCGATTTCGCATTGGCGACACTAAATCTCCAATAGGGCGTACACGTACATTGCCAGTGGGCGAGGTCGACAATCTTCGCTTCGCGGTCGTATCTTGCGCAAATTGGCAACATGGCTATTTCAATACCTATGACGCCATTGCTCAACAGGCCGACGAGACCCCCTTTGATGCCTTAATACATCTCGGGGATTATTATTATGAATATGGCGCGCTAGACACGCCGCGTCTGCCCGACAGAATACATGAACCAGCGCATGAAATCATTGAACTTGCGGATTATCGTGAGCGTCATGCGCAATATCGGTCTGATACCGCCCTACAAGCCGCGACGGCCGCTATGCCGCTCATTGCCGTCTGGGATGATCACGAAACATCAAATGATAGCTGGCAGACAGGCGCAGAAAATCATCAAGACGCCGCGGAAGGCGATTGGGATTCCCGCCGCCAAGCCGCGCTGCGCGCCTATTATGAATGGATGCCTATACGCGAGCCACGCGCTGGCCGCGTGCGTTCAGATATTTACCGCAATTTCCGTTTCGGCGATCTTGCCAATTTGACTTGCGTCGAGACGCGGCTCACCGCACGTGCCGAGCCCATCATTATTGAATCTTATATAGACAAAATTTCAAGCGAGGGTGGGGCGGACAAATTCCGTGAGGAGGTGCTCTATGCGCCAAATCGAAAAATGTTTGGCGCGGATCAACAAGATTTCATTCTGAATGAGCTGACGCAGTCCAAAGAAGACGGCGTCCAATGGCGCCTTCTCGCCAATCAAGTCATTATGGGCCGATTACTGACCCCTGATTTTACGCCCTATATCACGCAAGATGCATTAGAACGTATTGAAGCCGACTGGCCAGAGATTCGAGATTTTCTGACCCTGAGCAAATATAACATGCCCGTTTACCCGGATAGCTGGGATGGATATCCCGTCGCGCGGGAACATTTTTACGCCGCTTTAGATGCCGCAAATGTAAATGATGTTTTGGTTCTCACAGGGGATGCACATGAATTTTGGCTCAATGACCTGACATCCGAATCTGGCACAAAAGTCGGTGTGGAGATTGTAACAAGTTCTGTGTCGTCCCAAACATTGACGGCCTATCTGGGCGACGCAACCGCGGAACATAATCTACTGCTGACAAAGGAAAACCCAGACGCAAAATACTATAATGCGCTCAAAAGCGGATTTATTGATTTATCGCTTAATTCGAAACAGGCGGTCATTCGCATGATGAGCGTCGATACGGTTCTTTCCCGCGACTACACCCTCACCGAAACAGCCAGTTTTAAAATCCGAAAGTCAGGCGACACGCTTAAAGCGGGTTCGCCAAAAGGATTATCCATGACACAGCGCGCCCTTTTTCATGGATTGGGTTAAGCCGCCTTATCCGGCAATCCTGGCGTTCCTGACAAATGCGGGTTTTCAGCGACAAAATCGGCTTTAATATCCGCCGAGCTTTTTCGAGAGCCGTCATGCGACCAGCCGGGCGGCGCGAATAAATATTTCAAACGTGCACCCAGAGAAATCCTCGGCGTCGCGAAATCTTTTAAAGCGCCCCACATTTCCATAAATGCGATTTTAATCGGGTTATAAGTTTCGACATTTTTTACGAGGCCATAATTAATTTCCACCTCCGCTGCCTCGGGAACAAATGTACCGAAAAGCTTGTCCCAGATAATCAAAATACCCGCATAATTTGAATCCAAATATTGCGGGTTGGTCCCGTGATGAACACGGTGGTGAGACGGCGTATTAAAAATTGCTTCAAACCAATTTGGCAAACGGTCAATCGCTTCGGTGTGAATCCAATATTGATAGAGCAGATTTAAAGCAGCCACAAAACCCAATAGCAAAGGATGCACACCGAGAAAAACTAACGGCGTAGAAAGGAGGACAAATCCGGTAAAGTGATTGTTCCAAGGCTGACGAAGCGCGGTCGAGAGATTATAAAACTGACTGCTGTGATGCACCACATGAGCTGTCCAAAACCAGCGCATACGGTGGGCGGCGCGGTGCTTCCAATAATAGAGAAAATCTTGCGAGAGTAATGCGAGCAATATGATAGGGAGGCTTACCCCCCAATCAAAAACCCGAAATTGCCACGCCCACATCAAAACCGCGAGGCTAACAAACCCCATCGCAAGATCGGAAACTAGGTTTCCTAAGCCCATGAACATCGACGTCAGGGCATCTTTCGTTTCATAGGTCCCGTTCAATTTTCCGGATCTAACCAAGACCCATTCAACCGCAATCGTCAGTACAAAGACCGGGGCGGCCCAGGCGAGGATCATTGGAAATGTGGAACCATCAATTGGCATAGGGATCCTAGTCCTCCGAACAGATTGGCGGATTAAGAATTTCGACGCGCATGGCGCGGACATCCATGCTAAGAAGCTCCGCCGTCTCGCCGGGCCAAATTGAGAAGTGGTCTAAGCCCACATTGGTGGTTAAAGCGCCCGGCCTAAATTCCATCGTATAGTCCTGCCAATCTGCCGTCAGCGATTTACGTATCCATTTGCTATCGCCCGAGCCGGCCGAAAAATATCCCATATCGAATTGCTCCAACCCGCTTCTCGTCGACGCGCGGGCTGTAATGATCATCTTCAGGCGGCGCGTCGCAAAGGCGCGTTCATAGTCCAAGCCTAGCGGCGCAAAGACGCCGGGTTTATCCGTTGGCAAACTCGCGCGGGCCACTGTACTCGTCAGGCGCGCGAAAGCAGGCTGACCGCCAGACGCCGCGACAAATTCCGCTTGCGTACCGGGCTGCGCCGCAAGTCTCGTGAAATCCTCGCCTGACATGAGATACCCATTCTTCCAAATTTCGCAGTCCGACAAGTCAGGCGTATCGGCAAAGGACATCGCAAATATAACCATTGCGACGGCGATAAGAGCAGCGAGCGGGTAGAAAAAACGGTCTTTCAACATATATCGCTCATATATCTCTTAGGTCGCTTCAATTGAATTCAGGGAAGGTTCAGACCAAATATACCATGTTTTTCTACGATAAGACCACAGCTATTCCTGTAAGGTCTAAACACACGGGAGCGTCCATGCCCTATTCTACTCGTTTGACGGCCGGTTTCATTACGGCCCTTTGCCTTTCCTCCTTTGCTGTCGCGGCCCCGCCTGTGACGAAAGATAATTCCGAAGTCTTGATGGATAAAATCGAAGAGACATTGTCTGAACATAAAGTCGGTATCGCGAAATCGACCGCGCGGTTGAAGCGGAAAATGGAAAAAGCCAAATCCTCTGCAGAAGGCGATATCGGAGAGGACCTCGACGTCATGGCCGATGTTCTGGAGGAAGCTTTTGCGAAAGATGGCGTTTTCCGGGATTTCGCTGCCATGTTTAGTGATATCGCAAAAAACATCGATGTCGACACAGATGACGGTAAAACGGTCTTGCGTTTTGACGGCACAGACGTTGCGCAAATTCAACACAAATCAAGCCGCGACAGTGAAGACAGCATATCCATTTCCGGTCTCGGAAAGAGCTTTTCAATGGACCGCAAAACGGTTGTCGAGAACGGCAAGTCAAAGACGCGTATTATCATTGACATGAACGGCGACGACGAACTCGATATCACCCTGCCAACGCCTTAATAGGTTTCCTGCTTTAGACGAGGAATAGGACCGCGCGCTCATCCGCGCGTTCGCGCAATGCGCTGCCGAGCATCTCATTTAGCTCGCCCGTAAAGCGATCAGCCGCCGCATCTGCCCAAGCCGTTTGCACCGCCGTTATCAGCTCAGGTCTTTGTTTTTTTACGGAAGCGCGAATACGCCCATCCGTTAGGATTTGCCGTGCAACAACGGGCACTTTTGCGCTGCGCATTTTCCCCGCTAGCGCCTTCTTACCGTAGAGATATGTCCCGCCCGCCAAGGCGCCGCCCAGTACCAATCCAATCGGATTTAAAAACAGCGGCGCGAAGAGATTCACATGGGCCAAGAGCGAGCCAATCAAAATCGCGGAGAGTGTTGTCCCCACCAAAGCCGTATCAGACTCCATCGTGCCCACATCTGGCATGGATAAGGACAAGCCTTCCAAATGGCGGGCAACATGCTGCGAGTCCGTGAGCGACAACACCATGGCCGGCAAGCCGTGATCCCGGCAGAGCGGATCCGTCACCGTTTCAATATCGCGCTGCAGCCCTGCAAACCAAACATCAATGACGGGCCGCAAAGACGCCTGCGCTTCTTCTGAGCCTAGCCAATCTGCGACGCGGGCATTCAGCGCGCCTTCGACGGCGTCGAGGCTTTCAACCTGACCGGAGCGCCATTCACGAAAGGCCGGCAAGATGCAGCCTTCCGTTATCGCATCGACCAGAACAGGCGCAAGGGTGTGGCCTAAATCCTGAGACGCGGCTTCAGCCTTTATCGCAATTTCGCCGCCATCTCGGGTATGTTTATCGACTTGGGTTTTGAAGCTAGCGTGGAGATATTCAAACCTCCCGAGCCAAGCCAGGCCGCGCGCAATCGCAAATTCAGGTTCCGCCCCGCGCACAACACGGGCCTTTGGGAAGGCCTTTTTCGTCGCCGGTAGCACAAGCGGCAGACGCGACGCGCCGCCCGTCAGCAGCACCGTGTCGGGGCTCATCTCCCCCTCGCCGCCAGCGAGATTATCGAGCGTTTCCGTCAGCGCGAATTCATAGGCCCGCCGCCAGCTATAGCCATTAAGCGCCTCTAGCGGTTTATCTAAAATACTTTCCGCATCCGTTTTATCAATACGAATTTCAAACACAACACCGCGCCCGATGGGCAAGCGTTTCAATAATTCAATAGGCACACCTTCGCCCGTGAAATAAGCTTCTTTCGCTTCGCGGCACCAATATTCCATGATGGGGCGATAATGCGGATAGGCCTCAATCAGCTTTTCTATCTTCTTGCGCTCTTTTTGCCGCGCGAGATTAAGCTCAAATATCTCTGTATCCAGCAGACCCGAGCCGAGAATGTTATGCCCAACATCCTGCGCGTCTAAATCGCTGCAATAAGTAAAGTCTGTTGTCGAAGAGCCAATGTCGACAATCAAGACGCTGGCCCGTGCATCCTCAACCGACAGATAGCCTTGCTCCAAAGCGGTCATGAGCGCCGCGCGAGATTCTGGGACAATGCGAACCGTTTTTAGGCCTGCGGTATGAAACACATCGCGATAAGCCTCGCGGTCATCCACGCTCCAGCCGCTTGGGCAGCCGACAATAAATTGGCTGTTTTTTGGGCCTAAAATCGTGCCTTCATCCGCCAGCCCGTTTATGAGCGTTTCCGTGAACATGAAGGTCGGAACGCGCACGGATTCGAGGTCCAACTCGCGCGATTTAAATTTTATGGCGACATTTGCCTTAGGACCAAGGGCCGCCAAATTCAGCGCATCCGCGCCAATTTTTACACCGGATTTATCTGTGGCGACGGCTGTGACAAAGCTGCGCCGCCCGCGCCATTCCAATATCTCCGGCTCGCGCACCGTTGCGCCAAAAGCGCGGCCCAAGGCCGTTTCGCCGTGGCCGAGGTCAAAGCCGATAAATTCGAGTTGTGATTTTTTCTTTTGGGTTTTCTTTTTTGTCATGAGCGCACCCATATGGTTCCGCGCCGCAAGACACTGCCGTCATCGCGCAGCAAAGCGGGCGCCGCCATTTCGATTTTCGCGCCGTCGCCAATGCCGGGCAATTCATCGAAATAATCCGCCGTCTTTTTGGCATAGTCGACCACAATAATGCCGCCAGAGCGCAACAGGCCGGGGAGTTCTTTTTCAATCAATTCCATCGCAAAATCGCTATCGCCCGCACCGCCCGCTTCCAGCAGATTTTGCAATAGCACCGCAAGACGCGGCGTATCCGCCCAATGGGCTTGCGCAGTGGGTTCCGACAGCCGCGCCAAAATATGATCCGCCGTTTTGAGCGCATCTTCGATTTGGCCAATTAATCCCGCGGCATCGAGCGACAAACGCGCCTGCGCCGTAAATTGCCGTCCGCTATGATCTTCCAGCGCAGCGGGCGGTTTGCGGCGCGGCAACATCGACATCAGCCGCTTCCAGCGTTTTGGCTCCAGCGTATGCAGCGCCGCCAAGACTGCCGCCGAGAGCATCACGAGCCCCGCGCCTTGCACGAGACCCACAAACCCCAACACGCCCGCCGCGCCGTAAAATATCGTCGGCGTCCCGAGCAATCCCGACATACCCGCCGAAGGCGTACCCGTTTCGACATAGGTCACATCGGCGGTCACCGCGCGGTCCAATACACCTGCGCCGGATTTAATCACTTCAATCAGCCACTGCCCCGCTTTTTGCAAGGCGGGGTCCTCAGTAGAGCCCGCGAAGGCCGCGCCCGTGCGGTCCAGCGCCCCGCGCAAAGTCGCCACGGTTTGCGCCGATGACAAAGCCTCATCGCCGCGCAAGGATAGCGCGGTTTCCAGCGCCTCTCGCTCCCGCGAAAAGGCCTCCATCAGAGACGGCGCAGAGAGCGCAGTCGCCGCCCGCCTTCCCGGTAATGTGGAACCCTTTTCCATAGGTGGGATGTTGGGGGCGTCGCCCCATGAGTCAAGCGAAAGGCGAGGCGCAGGCGCAGCCGTTCATCTGGGGGTTAGACACGCGAAACTATCCACTGCCCATCTTGGGAACAGCCAAACCCTAATTGATATGCCAACGCGGTTCGGGTTGGTTCGTTGAATTTGTCCAAAGACAAAATCAACATAGGCGAACCGCCAAAGGGCGCACGGCGCCCGAAAAAAGGACTGCCCGTAAGGTCAGCACTCACGATGGAGTACCGAAAGAGAAATTTGTTTTACGCAAGGCTGACCTTACGGCGGTGCTTTACAACATAACGGCCTTACTAATCTGCGGGGGTTCCGCCCCGTC
>CAZKHC010000077.1:0-8964 GCA_964552135.1 uncultured Algimonas sp.
CGAGACAGTTCTGGGATTGGGATACGCGTATCACTTTTAACGCTTGGCGATTTTGGTGGAAATTAACCGACGAAACTCTTCTCGACAACGAATTCCGCGGGCTGAGAATTAGAGCCTTCTTTCAATCCGAAGGTTTCAACCAATGCCGCTGTATCATCAATCATCGCTTTCGATCCGCAAATCATGACGCGATCAGTCGTTGGATCAAGCGGAGACGTTCCTGCAACATCAAACAGCTTACCCGTTTCAATCAATGTCGTAATACGGCCTTTGAGCGGATGATCTTCGCGTGTCAGCGACGTGATGAGTTTCAAACGTGATGTTCCGTCTTCCCGGACAACCATCTCGCCAACAAGCGGGTCATTAATCAAGTCATCTACAAGGCGCTGAGAATATTCCAGCTCGCCAGCTTCGCGGCACGTATGGGTAACAATCACCTCATCGTACCGTTCATAGGTTTCGGGATCGCGTACCAATGAGGCAAAGGGCGCGAATCCTGTTCCCGTTGAGAACATCCAAAGCCGTTTTCCCGGTAACAAGGCGTCCAGCACGAGCGTTCCCACAGGTTTTCGCCCAAGGAGCACAGTATCTCCGGTTTCGATTTTCTGCAGACGCGACGTCAGCGGACCGTCCTCGACTTTGATGGAGTAAAATTCTAATTTTTCATCCCATGCCGGAGAGGCAACCGAATAGGCGCGCATAATTGGCCGCTTTTGATCTTCGGTCTTCGGAAGCCCAATCATGATAAATTCACCTGTCCGAAACCTAAAAGACGGCGGGCGGGTAATGGAGAAGGCAAAAAGGCGATCTGTAAAGTGTTCAACAGAGAGCACTTTTTCCTCTGTAGGCGCATTGGACATGGTCGTAAATCCATCCTGATAATCTGTTTCGCGGGCCACATAGACGGGAACGCTTTGGTTTTCAATTCCTATATAGTGAACCTTTCGTTCTATATAAAGAACACAGACTGCACTCATTTTTACATTTACGTGATTGTGACCTCGGACCTCCGATTGCCAATTAAATTCAATTGAACACAGTAATAGATTGAACCGACGTAAGGAGAGATTAAAAAGGCGGTATGACCGAGTTACACCTAGAATCTGACTTTTCGACTAAAACCTTAGATAACTGGCGCGCGTTAGTTAAAAAAGGCTTACGCGGCGCCGCGATTGAGACATTAAATCGTCAAACAGAAGACGATATTGCCAGAGGCCCTTTGTTTCGTGCAGAAGACTTGCCAAAGGATTTAGCATCTCTCGCCCGCACCAATTTACCCCTACTCGAAACGCGTGATTGGCATATCGCTGCCCCCGTTCGCGACCCTGACTTAAGCCATGCGAACAGGCAGCTTTTGGAGGACCTAAAAGACGGAGCAAGCGCTATACGTCTCGAGAACGAAGTAAAAATATCCTCACGGAATGACCTCAAACGACTTCTCGAAGGCGTTCACACAAACCTCGTTCCAATCCAGGTGACACCCGCGCCGAACAATAGAGGAAAATTTGAAATCGCAAAAGAAATTGACACTCTGAAAAGCACAGTCTTCTGGGCCGGTTTAGACCCCATTGGAAATCAAGACCTTATTAAAACCAATCTTGAAACGGCTCCCAAAACCTGGCGATTGATGGGCCTGTCCCCTGCTAATTTCCATGAACAAGGTGCCACCGACGTTCAAGAACTCGCGTTCCTCGCGGCATCATTTGCCGAAGCCATGCGTGTTCATGGACCCGAACCCGTCTGTCGCCACATGGTGGTTGATTTATCTGCAGACCGAGACACCCATTTAACAATCGCAAAATTCCGCGCGGCGCGGCGCCTCGTCCGCCGCATTGCAAACGCCTTTGGACAAGACGGCGGCTCAATACCTCTTTGCGCAATAACATCCTTACGGATGATGCAAAGGGAAGATGCGTGGACGAACTTACTCCGCATCATGAGTGCGGGTTCTGGCGCGGTGTGCGGAGGAGCCGACATGGTGACGACCAGACCCTTTACTGATAGACTAGGACAGGCCACCCCATTTTCTCATAGAATTGCACGCAACATGCAACTCTTGATGATGGAGGAAAGTCATCTCGGACAAGTCGCAGACCCAGCACATGGTAGCTATTGGCACGAAACATTGACCGAAAATCTTTCCCAATCCGCTTGGTCCTATTTTCAATCCATCGAAGCTGCGGGCGGCATGAGCGCTTATGAACAAAGCGGGCAACTTCAAACAGATTTGGAGAGATCCATTGCTGAACGCAGCGCGAAAGACACACCTATACTCGGCGTCACTCTGCATCCTGCGAAAGATGTGAAAGCGCCGGAGGTCAGATCATGACTCATCCTGATTTCACTCAACTAGACTTGGGGCCGACACCAGATGGGCATGCTTCGGCAAAGCCAGATTGGCCCGCACCAGAGGGAATAAACATAAAGTCATTCTATGGTCGTGAGGATATATCCGCACTGCCCTTTACAAATAGCTTACCCGGCTTTGCTCCTTATTTGCGCGGCCCTTACCCAACGATGTATGTGCAGCGGCCTTGGACCATTCGCCAATATGCAGGGTTTTCAACAGCCGAAGATTCTAACGCATTCTATCGACGCAACCTTGCAGCGGGGCAAAAAGGCCTCTCTGTCGCATTCGATCTAGCGACCCATCGTGGATATGATTCGGATCATCCACGTGTGCCGGGTGATGTCGGTATGGCAGGCGTGGCGATTGATAGCATTTATGACATGCGGATTCTCTTCGACAAAATTCCGCTCGACAAAATGAGCGTGTCCATGACAATGAATGGCGCTGTCCTGCCCATTCTCGCGCTCTATATTGCCGCTGCCGAAGAACAAGGCGTTTCGCAAGAACAACTCGCGGGGACCATTCAAAATGACATTTTAAAAGAGTTCATGGTCCGGAATACTTACATTTATCCGCCCAAACCTAGCATGCGTATTATTTCTGATATCTTTGCGCATACCAGCACACATATGCCGAAGTTTAATTCTATCTCCATCTCTGGTTATCACATGCAGGAGGCTGGAGCGTCAGCTGATATTGAACTGGGCTATACCCTCGCTGACGGACTCGAATATGTACGCACAGGTGTTGCGGCGGGCATGGATATTGACCGCTTTGCTCCGCGCCTGTCTTTTTTCTGGGCCGTTGGAATGAACTACTTCATGGAAGTGGCAAAGCTGCGCGCTGCGCGTCTGCTTTGGGCGCAGCTTATTGGAGCGTTTAACCCGCAAAACCCAAAGTCCAATATGCTACGCACTCATTGCCAAACGTCGGGTTGGTCGCTCACAGCCCAAGATGTTTTCAATAATGTCGGGCGCACACATATCGAAGCCATGGCAGCTGTTGATGGCGGCACCCAATCTTTACACACGAATTCATTGGACGAAGCCCTGGCACTCCCTACGGATTTCTCCGCGCGGATTGCGCGCAACACGCAGATTTTCCTGCAAACGGAAGGCCAGCATAATTCACAAATAGATCCTTGGGCAGGTAGCTATTATGTAGAACGACTCACTCATGATTTGGCAGCGCGAGCCCTCACGCATATTCGCGAAGTTGAAAGCCTTGGCGGAATGGCGGCGGCAATTGAAGCCGGTATTCCCAAACTTCGCATCGAAGAATCCGCTGCCCGTACACAGGCCAGAATCGATAGCGGCGCGCAAACTGTCGTTGGCGTGAATAATTACCTCTCAGATGAAACCGACGATATTCCCATTCTAAAAGTGGATAATGCATCCGTTCGTCAGGGCCAGATCGCGCGTCTCAAACAGCTGCGAGCGGATCGTGATACTCAGGCAGCAATGGAAGCCTTGGACGCCCTGACAAAGGCCGCTGATACCGGGAAAGGTAATCTACTCGCCCTCGCAGTCGATGCGGCGCGCAAAAAGGCCACAGTGGGCGAAATTTCTGACGCACTCGAAAAAGTCTATGGCCGTTTTTCTGCCCAACCCACAGGCGTAAGAGGTGTCTATTCGGGTTCGTTTGATGCGAATAACCCCGCATTTAAAGCGGCTAAATCTCGCATAGATGCTTTTACCGAATTGGAGGGTCGAAAGCCCAAAATTCTTATCGCAAAAATGGGGCAAGACGGGCATGATCGCGGGCAAAAGGTCGTTGCGACGGCGTTTTCAGATATTGGTTTTGATGTCGTGATTGGCCCCCTCTTCCAAACACCCGAAGAAGCGGCCGAACTCGGCATATCATCCGATGTTGATGTCATCGCAGCCAGTTCTCTCGCAGCAGGTCACCTGTCTTTGGTTCCCTCATTGAGAGATTCCTTAAAAGCAAAGAGCCGCGAGGATATCCTTATTATTGTTGGCGGCGTTATTCCGCCTGAAGATGTTGAAACGCTCAAAGAGATGGGTGCAAAAGCCGTCTTCCCGCCTGGTACCAATATCCCAGATGCGGTTTTGGAGGTATTGGATATTGTTAATATGCGCCTCAGTCAGGGAGCCTAGTCCATCAGTTGATTAGAATTTTCAAGCCGCTGGTGATATTGAAGCATCGCCTTGCGCGGGCGACACTTATTTTTGAACGCATGTTTGACGTCGTCATTCCGCGCCGCGGCTTTGGTGATCCTGAAATTATTCCCTATTTTGGACACGCAACCCCCACTAACGTTATTTTGCGTGGACGGGTTTTGAGCCGAAAATTAAAGAAACCCGTCGGAGACATTGAAGCTGATGCATCCCTTTGGACAAATTTCAAAGCGATGATTGCATTGTTCAATACGCGCGAAATTTCCGGCATCTCTATTACCTGCCAAGGACAAGAAACCCGGAGTGATGAGGAAGGTTATTTCGAGCTCATTTTACCGCGCAATCAAAATGAAACCGGATGGATAAAACACACCGTCCGTTTCGGCAATGGAGATAGCCGAGCTGACCTGACAACTTTACTACCCGCGCCAAATGCTGAGTTTGGGATTATATCCGATATTGACGATACATTGATTAAAACGGAAGCGTGGAGCTTAAGCCGAAATCTATGGAACTCCCTGACGGGAAACGCGCACTCACGATATGTCTTTCCTGATGCTATTGAATTAATTCAAACCCTGCACAAACAAATCAATCCTGTCTTTTACGTCAGTTCGTCGCCTTGGAATTTGCATGGTTTTTTGACGGAAATTTTTGATCGCGCTGGCCTTGTCAGAGGCCCTAAATTTCTTCGCATTTTAGGTATCTCAGAAAGTAAATTTATCACAGGCAAACGCGGTCACCATAAGGGCGCTGCGATTGATGAAATCCTGGCGGCCAATCCGAAACTGAGTTTTATTTTAATGGGCGACACCGGACAGCATGATGCAGAAGTTTACCACGGCGTTCTCCTTCGACACCCAAAACGGATTCGCCAAATTATTCTGAGAGCGCCGCTCCCGGGACTTTCAAAAGAAAATCAAATTTGGGTCGACAAACTCAAAGCAACCGACACGCCAGTTTTTGTTGGAGAGACCTATCAGCCTCTCCTAAACAAAACCGCTTAGTTAATCACTAGCATTCACTAAACCGAAAAATTCTGCACGGGTTTCTGCCTGTAAAAACTGTCCATCCAATGCGGAAGAAATCATTCGGTGCGGAGTCCGAATTCCGCGCATTGTCATACATAAATGCTCACCCTTAGCCACCACAGCTACATTGTTAGTCCCAAGGTATGTTTTCAAATCATCGGAAATATCTGCAACGAGCTTCTCTTGAAGCGATAAAGCATGGGCATTTTTATGGGCAATGCGAGCAAATTTTGACAAACCCAAGACCTTATCTTCAGCAATATAAGCGACGGAAACATCGCACCAAAATGGTAGCATGTGATGCTCACACATTGACCATACGCGCATGCCCGTTACGGCCACCATTTGGTTGTGACGCACGGAAGAGAATGTCGTATCGAGCTTTCCTGCCTCATATTCGATAAATTCCTTCCAGAAATTGGCAATCCGGCGGGGCGTTTCAATCAAGCCCTCTCTGTCGGGGTCTTCGCCCAAAGCAATCAACATTTCCCGCACAAGTTCCTTTAAGCGGGGATGGTCAACTTTTTTAGGTTTAAGATGCTTATCTGGCATGGATGGTTTCCTCATTGGCGGGTCTTCATAAACCGCTCTATTTTATTCTGTCTACGACGTCGGCTTTGTTTGCATGGCGCGGCGGATTGTCTCAACCCGCTTGCGATTTACGCCCCGGTCAGAATAGCCGACACGACTCCCCGACCTAATTTGGCAAACATCTCCGTCGCGGCGAATTTCTACATCGTCAATAAATTTAAAAATCTGACTCATATAGGTCGCCGATAAATAGTCATCTGACCGTGCCGTTATCGTTCCCCCCGTCGCCTCAATCGCGCGCGCCACATCTGCGACGTTGCCTTGAATTGGCGCTATCGCCCGTTCGGATTGCGTATCCGCTTCCGAACAAACCACATTTGGTTTTGTGCCTGGTTCAGCCAAACGCCCATCGATTAATCCTGGCGCTTCGCCTTTTTGGCTCAAAATACCCATAAGAATAAACAAAATAATGATAGCCAAGAATATATATAGAAATATCATTTAACATCCTTTTCCATCACTTGTGCTATATACCCATCATACCATGTGGGGCCAGTCAGAGATTGGAAAAATCCATTATGACCGCCATGCGCATGTATTATCCGCCGAGCATTCTGATTGAGTTTAAGGCCCATAATATCCTGTACCGGAATCATACCATCATCTGCGGCCGTAATCAGAGAAATTGGCACGGGGCTAAATTCCAAATCATGCGTATCGACCCGGTAAGCATCAAAATAGGATTTCATATCAGCATAATCCGAATATTTGGGCAGAAGTTTTGCTGTCATGCCTAAAACTGTACGCTCTTTGAGAATATCGCCAAAATCATAAAGCTGTGGGAATATCGCTTGTTTCTTGCGCAGAGACCGGGTCCATTTTTTCAAAAAATAACGCTGATAAAGCCGGTTGGCATCCACAGCCGGAGCCGCGCCCCAAGGATCCACAACGGGACTTATCGCAAAAATATGTTTCAAGTTCTGGATAGATAAATCGCGCAAGGACCTTGCAATCCGAAGCGCAAAATTCCCGCCGAGTGAAAAGCCGCAAATATAGACCGGCGCGCCGTTGGCGCGGCTGGCCGCCTGTTTCACCGCGTCGAAGACTTCATTGAATAATGTCGAATAGAACAGCCCCTCATTTAAGGCATGGCTGTCGCCATGATCTCTATAATTTAGCCGAAAGACCGAAGCGCCGCGCGCGTAAACTCGCCGGCCCGCCGTCACGACATATGTACTCTCCTGAGAGCCTTCCCAGCCATGCAGGAAAATGACCAAGGCTTTATTGTCGGGATGCGGCGCGTAATTGCCTTTCAAGCGCACACCATCTTCGCAGTGCAAAATGACGTCCTCACTTGCATCGAGCATCGGGTTCGGTCCGCGCTTCCGAAATTTGAGGCTGGCAAGGACCGTTTGCACGAGCTGATGACGCAGCGCGGCGGGCGGGATGAACGGCGTTACGCCTTCCGGCAAGGGCGGAATGTCGAAAGTCGCTGCGGCGCCGGTCTCCGGGTTATCTGTAATCTCTAGCGAACTCATTTATACATGTCTTAGAATCAAAAAGCGCGGCTCCACAAGTAGCAAGCCGCGCCTTTAAAATCAGAGTTTAGACTCTGATTAGAGATCGTTCAGATAAGCCCCGAAATGGGTGTTATCCGTGCCTTTCAGTCCCAGAGCCTCAACTTCGCCCAATAACGCCGTTGGGTTTTCGCCGCGAAGCGCGATTGAAATTTTTGTTTTGCCTTCAATTGTCACAGTCTCCAGCTCAGCCGAGACACCATTACGCTCAAAACGGCGGCGCTGAAGATTGGCTTCATAATAGCGCGACTTTTTCGACAGAGCATCCGTCAGGCTAGCCGCATCGGCTACAGATGAACAAGAGCCGCGGAACTTTGGAACATATGTCCCGATAATAGAGGCCGTCGTCCGCTTCATTGGGAAAGTCGTTTTAACACTGCGTTCCCACTGCTCCAGCGGACCATTTGCGGAAATCATTGTGTGAACTTCCAAGGTCTCATTATCGCAAAGTGTTGTGATTGTGTTCGAGCGGCCCGGTAGAAGAAAATACTTATCTGTATGATCTGTTGTTTCTTGCTCGGAGAATTCTTTCTCAACGACTTGTACAATATCATCTAATTCAGAGTTGTCGTCAAAGAAACCGCGCCATTGATAGAAACGGTCTGGACCATTGGCAGCATTGCGACGAGACGGATTTAGAGGGCGGTTGTCTAAGTAAAGCATGATGTCCTTTAAAGGTTTCTAATTGGGGCGGGGCGACGTACCATTCGATTTAACGACGGCAGGAACATGAAGGCGATTTATGAATCTATCTCACTGATTTCGGGCAGCGGTAAACATGTCCAGAGTCGAGGCATAAGAATATGTTTATCAAAGATTAACGCAAGAGTCAAAGATTTGTGTCGGTTCCGCGACAATCGTGAGGAATGTAGTTAACTGCACCCCATGCGGAAAACCCTGCAGCCCATCTAGGGGTCTGCCGGAACCTTGATTTATATGCCAACGCGGTTCGGGTTGGCCGGCGGCGAACCGCCAAAAGGGCGCGTAGCGTCCGAAATAAAGGACTGCCCGCAAGGTCGATCCTCACGACGGAAGACCGAAAGTAAAAAATGTTTCTCGCAAAGACCAACCTTGCGGCGATGCTTTACAGACAACGGCCTTACTTGAATGCGGAGGTTCCACCCCGTCAGGCTCTCGCTATCCGGCCCCGACGCACTCCCGTTACGAAACACACCTAGACACACCGTCTCTCAAACCAGCCAGTCACGTATACTTGCCTGTCCAATGTCCAAAAGAACGAGTTAAATATGCGGGCATTTACCCAAAGTGAGGAACGAGTTTATTGAGAATTTTATAAGCGGTTGAATCGCAGCCTTTTTTACACGTCATCCTCGGTT
>CAZKHC010000078.1:0-3223 GCA_964552135.1 uncultured Algimonas sp.
TACTCCCTTAGCAGGGGAGCGCCTTCGACCACTCGGCCACGTCTCCGAGCGGGGACGTAGCGATTCCACTGCCCCCCCGCAAGCCCTAATGCACTCGATTGCAGTCCAGCCTTATTTTCAGGATATGTTTACCATAATTCCCGTCAACTGGTCCATTTCAGAACAATTTAGGGCTGAGAAACGCCGTTAGCAGGAGATAAAAATCACTCGCGTTTACGAGATATTTTCTTCGCCACTGTATGAATTGAAAAAAAACAGGTGGGTGAAATGCCAATTAAAGACAATAGGGCCGTAGTTTCCGCTGCGGGCCAAAACGCGAATAATGCTGCCAGCAAGGCTTCGAAGCACCCTGCCAGACAAGGGGATGAAAAGCGAGGCTCAGCCAATTCTAGGCTCGACGCCTTCGCCAAAAAGGTGCGTCCTGAGCCAGCAAAGGCTCCGAAAGTCGACAGACGTCGTAAGCGCCAAACTACTGCTGATATTAAGGTTCCCCGACAACAGACAAACATGAGCGCCGTGCGTTTTGGCCTAAGAGGCTTGGATATCTTGATGGTGTGCGCGATCATCGCCGTCGGAATTTGGAACGGCTATGTGGGCATTAATAATCGCGGAATTTCAGCGCCCATCGCGGCGGCGGTTCTGGGGTCTGTCGTATTCATTGCAGCCTTATTTGTCTCCAATGCTTATCGGTTCAACGCAGCTGAAACATGGGCGGCACATCTTAAAACAGTTATGATTGCCAGTTTCGCCGCCTTAGGTGTCTGGCTCACAATTGCGCTTATCGTTCGACCAGAGACCTTCCTTCCCGATGCCCTCGCAAAAGCAGGACTGGGCGCAATCGCACTTATTGCCGTTCTCCATAGCTTTTATCACCTGAAACTAAGACGGTTGCATGAGCGCGGCGCCCTCTCGCCGACAATTGTTATGCTTGGCGCCACCGAGAGTGCGCGTCGCATCATCGAAGAGAATGCGAAAACGAAAGAGCTGAACATTCTTGCGATTTTTGATGATCGTATGGCGCGAGCGCCTCACAATATTCACGGCGTACCCGTCATCGGCACAGTCGAAGACCTCCTTGAGTGGGATGCCTTACCTTATATTGGCCGCATCGTCGTGACACTGCCGGCGATGGCAAATGCGCGGAAACAAGATTTTGTTGACCGCGTCCGGCTACTGCCGAACCGAATTGCCTTTGTCGTAGACGAGTTCGAAACATTGAATCACGTCAAACAGCGTGTCTCAGAGATTGCAGAAATCAGTCTAAGAGATGTAACAGGTAATCCAAAATCCGGTCGACATACCGCCGTTAAACGCCTTATGGACATCGTTATTTCCGCAACCGCCCTCGTTATTGGCGCACCTATTTTATGGGGTATAGGGCTCCTTATCCGCCTGGATAGCCCAGGTCCTGCGCTGTTTAAGCAACCGCGCCACGGCTTTAATAACCGCGTCTTTGACGTCTATAAATTCCGCTCTATGCGCAATGATAAGGCAGATTTAAAAGCCGAACAGCAAACATCTGTCGGCGATGCACGGGTCACAAAAATCGGACGTTTTATTCGCAAGACGTCAATTGATGAGCTTCCGCAGCTTATCAATGTCCTCAAAGGGGAAATGTCGCTCGTCGGGCCGCGGCCGCATGCCGTCGGAATGAAAACCGAAGGCAAGGCCAGCATGGATCTCGTTAATGAATATGCGCATCGACACAAGGTTAAACCTGGCATGACTGGGTGGGCGCAAATCAATGGCTCACGAGGCCCATTACACAATGGCGAAGAGGTCGCAGAACGCGTGCGTTTGGATGTCGAATATATCGAACGCGCCAATGTGATGTGGGATGTTTACATCATGCTAAAAACGCTCCCCGTCTTATTAGGTGATCGGACGAACACTCGGTAGTCAATATGCTTGGTAAATCCATATTATCATATCTGCCTGTAAATCTGGCCAATATGCTGACAGCATTTGGCACGATTGCGATTTTGACTCGCTTATTGGAGCCTGCCGAATTTGGTCTCTACGCTTTAGCGATGATTACATTGCAATTCGTGCATATGGGTCTGTTTACATGGATGGAAGCGGCCATGGCTCGCTTTCAAGCCCGAGCGGAGCGTGAGAATGATGTGAGATCACATCTAATGACGCTCTACCGTCTTGGGGCTCTGACAGGTGTGATATCCTTCGCGTTCATCATGACTCTGTTGAGCCTAAACCTATTCGATCCTCCCTTGACTTTCGTATTGGTCTTTGCACTTGGGTCAGGGTGCATACAGGTTATATTTAATCTTGGGATGGAGGCTCATCGGGCAGCACATCGTATCAAACAATATTCATTAGCCTATTCAAGCCAAACGCTAGTAAGTTTCACACTGGGCATTTTATTTGTGATTTTCACACCGCTCAAAGCGGCAGCCCCTTTTGCGGGCGTTGCCTGCGGCCTTCTTATTGTTGGGAGTCTTGATCTCTTCTTCATGTGGAAACGTATGCGCGGCGGCAAGTTCCACTCAGATAAAGCCAAAACATATTTCATTTATGGCGCCCCCCTATGCATCGGCTTATTACTTTCATATGCTTTGAATTCTGCGGATGCCTATATCATCAAAATATTCATGGGATCTGCCTCCGTCGGGGAGTATAATGCGGGATATAATCTTGCGAACCGAAGCCTTGAAATCCTGTTTGTTTGGGTTTCCATGGCTGTTACACCCGTCGTTGTCACAGCCATGGAAAAAGAAGGCACGGATAAATCACGTGAGATTCTAAAAAACTATGGGGCCACCTTGCTCTGGATTGCTGTTCCGGCAGCCACAGGCATTGCGCTTGTTGCCAAAGACGCTGGTTTTATCCTCGGTGAAGGTGTGCGCGATAACGCCGTAATCGTTATGCCATGGATTGCCTTTGCCGGATTAATCAATGGATGCATGACCTATTATGTCCACCGCGCCTTCATGTTGTCGGGGCAAACCCAAAAATTTGTCTGGGCACTCGTCGCTCCCGTCATCCTCAATATTGGTTTGAATTTCTTACTCATCCCTATCTACGGCTTGATGGGCGCTGTCTGGGCAACAGTATTGAGTTATAGTCTTGCGATTATCATCGCGACCATTTTGGGACGGCGAGATTATCCGTTGCCCATACCCCTTCGAGCCGCGACTGAAATTGCGTTTTGTAGCGCCGTCATGGCAGGGGTCGTTTATATCTTACCGCTGTCCAGTATCGAGCC
>CAZKHC010000078.1:3323-8929 GCA_964552135.1 uncultured Algimonas sp.
GCCGTAAGAGCTGCCGACATTTTATTCGGCGGTTTCGAGGTAGAAACCCGAGCAAAAGATGCAGATCGCGACGTGCACCGTGCGCTTTCTGCTGTCTCGGATTGCTTGACGTTAGATGAACGTCAGGCGTCAGGCCCTCAATATGTGGCCTCGTCTAACCTGTGTGTCAGGCGTGAGGTCTTAGACACAGAGCCCTTTGATTCAGGATTTTCAGGCTGGGGTTGGGAGGACAGTGAATGGGCGGCGCGCGTGGCGAAACGCTTTACCCTTATCCATGTCGACAACCCAGCCATTCATTTGGGACTTGAAACAACTGATACATTGCTGCGGCGCTTTGCGACCTCTGGACCAAATTACCGCCGCTTTACAGGCGCGCACCCAGAACTTGCAATAACTCTGCCGCTTTATAATATTTCGAAGAAGCTTGGACGTCTGCCGGGGCAAAGCTTGATGCGCCCAATCCTAAAACTATCAGTGAAAGCGTCATTTTTGCCGATGAAAGCACGGCTACTGGCACTGAAGCTTTGGCGCGCTTCGCACTATGCAGAGGCTTTGTCATGAGAGGCATTCAAGCAAAAATCATGCGCCGTGTTTCGCGCCGCACGGATAGATCAACACTCGCGAATTTACCCAATTCGGTTATAAGCTTTAGCTTTGATGACTGTCCAAAATCGGCTTTCACAAATGGATTACCGCTGTTGGAAGCGCAAGACTGGCGCGCAACTATCTATGTTGCGTGCGGGTTATGCGAGACAACCAACCACCTGGGCCTTCACGTCAGCGAAGCGGATATTGTTGAGGCCCATAATCGCGGTCACGAAATCGCAGACCACACCTTTTCTCATCTGAGCGCCAATGATGTCGATATAAACGCCTATATGGCCGACATTGAACGCAATCAATTCGCGTTGCAAAAATTGGGCATTCCGCATAGCCAGCATTTTGCCTACCCTTATGGCCATGTGACCCCGCCGTTGAAAAAAGCCTTGCGGACAAAATTTGAAACGCTTCGCGGCGTCGTTACGGCGCCAACAACCACCCAAGATGCAAATCTGCTTTGGGCAACGCGCGTATACTCTGACACTATTGAGCACGCCTTGGAGAAAGTTTCTGCGGCAAAAGAAACACCTCAATGGCTGCACCTTTATACGCATGATGTGAGAGAGACGCCGAGTAAATTTGGATGCACACCAAACGAACTCCAATCCATCATCGACGCCGTTAAAGAAAGCGGCATCTCAGTTATGACGGTAGACAACGCCTATCGCGCAATTGTCGAATTGGAAGAAGCGCTACTATGACCTTCGATCCGAAACTCATTTCAATTATCATTCCGACGTATAAGCGCCCTCAAGCTTTGGAACGTGTCCTAAAAAGTATCGATGGGTCGACTGTCAAAGGCTATGAAGTTGAAATCATAGTTGCGGATAATGACCCGCGCGCAAGCGCTGCTGAATTCATGGCAAAATTTGTTAAAACAAGTCAGACTCCAACCACACATATTCATGTACCGGAACCTGGCGTCTCAAATGCCCGTAACGGGGCGTTAACCGCGGCTAAGGGCCGTTATATCCTTTTTATCGATGATGATATGGAAGCAGACCTGGGATGGGCTCAGACCCTTGTTCAAGGCGCCTTAAAATTTGATGTCACGCTGGCCTTTGGTCCTATCAATGCTGTGATGCCAGAATCTGACAATCCACTCTTTGATTATATGCAGCCCCTCTTCTGCCGAGAACGGACGTATGAAACGGGCTTAATTCACGAAGGTATCGGAACAGGGAATTGCTTCGTTGATCGCGGTAAAGAACGCTTGCCAAAGCCTGCATTTGACCCTGCACTCAATCATTCGGGCGGCGAGGATAATGTGTTCTTTGACTATTTGATTGCGCAAGGTGCTAAGATCGCGTGGATAGAAGCGGCGCGGGCGCGCGAGCACGTCCCAGCTGATAGAGCGACGTTAAATTTTGTATGGAGACGTAACTTCGCTTGGGGCCAAGGTCCGTCTCAACATGAAGCAGATAAGGGCCTGACCGGTCTGCCTGGAATTTTGAAATGGATGGCCGTGGGTATCTTCCAATCCCTCGCCTATGGGATTTTATGGTCGGTCGCGAAATTGCGGCGCAGACCGGAGTCCGTGCAACATCTCGGCCGATTAGCGCAAGGGGTTGGGAAAGTCTTTTGGGCAGAAAGCCTAGCGCCGAAATTATACGGTATTTAGGCAGCAGACCTTAAGTGGGGATAGGCGTATATTCCGTTCGCTTCGTCAAGAAATAAGGCAGGCGGACGCGGTCCCGCCAATAGGGTTTTTCGAACGCAAACAGCTTCGCTGAGGTTGCCACAAACATGACCCAGGACAGATCATTCTGTTGCAAGATTGTAGATTCCGACATCGAGAAAGCGAAGAACATAATCGTCGAAAGAATGACCCAATAGGTTTCCGTGCCGCCTTTTCTCAAGCGGTCAAATGCGAGAATTGTTGTAAGCAGAAACAATAAAGCAAAGAGACCAACGCCTACGGCTCCGATTGACAGCCATGTATCCATCCAACCATTATGCGCGCTTGGAATACCCCATTCCAACTGCAGACGAACGTAATAGGAGGGACCCAGTGGATCGAGCCAATAAACGCCATATCCATTGCCCAGCCAAGGTTTCATCTTAATGGATTCAATCAAGCCAGCCCAGATATCCGTCCGGCCCGTCAATGTTCTTTCCTTGCCAATTAAAGCAAATGTGAAATCTGGCGCAAAGACCAACATGCCCACGATGGTCCCAATCACGAGGAGCATAGCGAGAATAAGTATAGGCCGGAAAAAGGTAAAACGACGATAGAGACGCAGAGCCACAAATCCGCCAATTCCGATAAGGGAAATCAGCAAGGCGGTCTTTGACGTCGACATCAGCACAAGGAAAAAACATAGCGCGCAAAACGGTAACCAAAGCCAAAATCTGTCAGGTCTCATCGCGAAAGCGCACAACATCACGATGACGCCCTTGGCCATAAAACCGCCCATATAGTTCTTTTCGACCCATGCCCCGCGCCAAGCCCCTTCATGGATTTGTTGCATAATTCCATATTCGGGTAAAAAGATCGGGATCAGCAGAGACAGAAGGGCAATGGCAGCCAGACAGGCGGCCAAACGCTGTACTAATCCACTCCAGTCATATCGAGCGGCTAGAACCAAGCCAAATATCGTCGTAATCATAACGGCGATAGCGCGCCGCATCGTTATGGTTGGGTCAATTGACCAAAGCGTACTCACGCCGCAAACCAACACACATAAAATCAGCAGCGGATTAAACGCCACCAGACGAATGACCTGCGGCAGGGACCTTAGCATCATAGCGAGGATAGCCAAATAACCCGGATACCAAAGCATGCGGGCAAGCGGGCTTTGATATTCAGGATTATTAAAATCCGTCAAAAACAATGCGATTAAGGCCGTTGAAAATTGAAAAATCAGCAAAAAGAAAATAAAATTTTCTAATCCGCGCAGAACTGATCCCAACGCGTAATTGCGTTGCTGCAAATGGGCTTGCGTATAGGCCTGCGTGACAGCCATTTTTCGATTATCTTTGAGGCGGTGCGTTTGGATCAGGGACATATCCTGGATAGTCCAGCGAACCCGCTTGTACCTCGCCTGCGGCGTAAGGGTTATGGCTAATATCCAATGCCCCTGTCCCAACGTAAGCGGTTGGTTGACCAGCATAAGGCTGCTCATATCCGCCCTGATATGGATTTAAATTAGCCGTCATATCACCGGGCATGGACTGCGGAGTATAAATGTCATCCGTCGAGCCAAAGATAACATAGTCATTCGGATTATAGGGGCCGGTTTGCGGAAAGGCCTGCGCCACGTTTGGGTCGCTATAGACAGCTGGCTGAACTTCATAAGGGTTCGGCGCAAGGGGTTGTCCGGGATCAAAAGCAGGGACGGGTTCTGGGATCGGTGACGCCGTCGGCTCTTGCACGGGTGCATAAATCGGGTCCATCCCTACATCAGTTTCAGACATTGGGACAACGCGCATTGCATTCGGAACCGCATAGAGGCGCGGATCAAGGAAGACCCGGATCATGGCGATGAAAAAGAGTACAAATGCCCAAGCTGCCGTCGCGCCAAACTGCGCCAGCTTTTGCATATTGCGGCCCTTATTGGCATATTGAGCCATGGAAATAACTTGAATGTTTTCAGCTTGCGCCTCGGCTTGTTGCGCATCCACGAGGGCTTCTTGTTCTTTCGCATTATATGAGGTTAAGCGCGCTTCAAGGGTCTCGCGCTCTCTTAACAAATTTTGAAATTCAGGCGAAAGACCTGTCAGTTTCCGAATTTTTGCATCCGCTGAATTCAACTGACGTTGCTGAGTGAATTCACGTTCACGCAAGGAATCGGCCGTTGCCGCTAATGTATTCCGCCGTGTTGAGAGCTCTTGATGCTCTACATTTGGTCCCACACGGCGTCCGCCGCTTGCTTTACCATTGTATGAGTTTTGCAAAGCGCGAAGCTCTTCTAACTCTGTCCGCTTCTGTCTTACGGGATCAGAGGTAGGCAAATATTTTGCCATTAGTTGACGTAACTCTAGCTCGGCCTGAGAGACACGCTGCGCCGCACGATCATCAACAAAGAGATTAATTGTCACTGGGGTAGCGCGCAATTGGTCTTCAACTTGAGCCAAAGCAGCTTCTGTTTCTGCAATAGACGCCCGCGTACCATTGAGCGCGGCTTTCAGATCTTCATTCCGCTCACGCAAACCCGTTTGTTCCGACTCAAAATCAGCAATGTTATGCTTCCTCAAGAAACTCGCTATCGCGCGCTCATTGGCATTTAACTGCGCTTCCGTGGCCTCTCGGCGTTCAGCAATAAGCTCGCTTGACCCTTCGACGAAGACTTCTCGGCGAAATTCGAGATAGGCTCTCACAAATTCATTGACCGTTTCGACAGCCACGGCCGGGTCTTCGTGCACATATGTAACATCGATAATGGAGGATTTAGCGCGAGGCATCACACTATAGCTTTCAAAAACGGATTTCCGGAGTTCCATCGTCTCTTCTTGAAACATAAACTCATCGCCCGCTCGTTTCGCCGCATTTATTTTCTTATAAGCTTCTTTATCAAACCGCATTTCGGCTTGCTGAGCTGACATTTCGGCATTTCCGGACGTCATGTTCCCAATAACGCGGGCAACAAGTTCGTCATTTCTCATTAATCCCGCCTCGGTCAGCGTAATCGTATCAATCGTGGTCGTTAGCCCTCCGCCATTGGTCGTTTGCCCGACAGGATTATAGACATACTCCTCTCCGAGCTGAACCATGATGCTCGAGCTTCCCTTGTAAACTCGTTTGAGATCCTTAGTCAGATGACCAGCGACAAAAAAGCCAATAATGACAAGGGGCGCCACCCAAAACAGCTGCTTCATAAAAGACTTGAACATCTCACCTAAGCGAATGTTCGGCATCCCATTGGCGTAATCACCCACAGTGAGGTCAGCCATGCGCGGGCCGCGGGCTGCGCTTACTGGTTCAAAATTTTTCCGACCACGTCTGGCCATGTGCGATTCCCCCGCAATTGGTTCGCGTTAACCATGTCCTCCTAAATTTTAATAAT
>CAZKHC010000079.1:0-8928 GCA_964552135.1 uncultured Algimonas sp.
AAATGCTCGGCTTGGGCATATATTTCTGGCGATCCCAAACAACTTTATCTTGATCTAACTGCTTACAAATTTCGCGGCGCATGGCTTTGGCGAGGTTTGCCATGGGGCCTTCAGCTTCTGATTTGGGTTGAGTAAAGGCAAAACGAATATGAGTGCGCTCTTGATCGATTGGCGTGATACCGGCTACCATCAACGTTTCTGAAATACCCGAAAACTTCGTCCAACTTTGGCCCGCGCCAACCGTGCCATAAGCAATTGTCCCATCGACCACACCTTTGGGCGTTGGCATCTTCGCTTCAACGCTCGCTGAGCGTTTATGGCCATCAAATTCGAAGTCATAATCGGGGAAGCTATCTGTCCCATGAATATATTTGAAATGCGCTGCATCGACGCCATTTTCGGCCATATTCTGAACGGGGCCGTGAACAATCCATTCATATTTTTGATACTCGGTCCAATCAGGGTCATGAACTTGATCAAAACTCTCAGGGTCCCATTTCGGCGCTTCATTAAACGGATGATACCAAACAAGGACTTGTTTATTACTCTCGATAACTTTCCACTGAGCCTCGCAAGGACGCGCGGCGGATAGCGGGACTTTCTTGGCATAGGGCACAGCCACAACCGTGCCTTCCCCATTATATTCCCAGGCATGAAACGGGCATTCGAGTGAGTTCCCTTTAACCCGTCCGCCATAGCCCATATGTGCGCCAAGATGTTTACAATAGGCATCAACCACGCGGGCTTGTCCATCTTCGCCGCGCCAGAGCACAAGGTCTTTGCCGAAATAATAAAGCGGTTTGACTTCACCAATCGCAAGTTCATCTGAATAAGCCACCATAAACCAACCAAAGGGTAATGGCAGGGTATCTAAATTACGTTCTTTGACAGTTGCGCGGTTCTCAACAGCGTTCATCCGCCACGCCGTCAGATCATCCCCTTTAAGGCCTTTTAGCTGTTCCCAAACAGCGACATGGGCTGTGGTATTGGAGGTCATGATGTCTCTCCTAATTTAAAAACTTTTATAGCATTTTCACGCAGGAACTTAGGCCAAACCTCATCTTTTAAAGGCACATTTTCCATATCTTTGAAAATACGGTCCAGGCTGAGGCCCATAGGAAAATAGCCAGCGTAAATAATCTTCCCAGCGCCGCGGGTGTTGGCGTAATCAATAATCCCCTTGGGGTAATGTTTAGGCGCAAAGGCCGACGTCGAATAATAAAGGTTGGGATATTTAATCATTAGCTTCACAGCCAAATCTTCCCAAGGTTCAGCGCCATGACGCATGACAACTTTTAGCTCCGGGAAGAACCAACAGATCTCATCCAAATGTTCAACTTTTTGCGTTTCCATCGGAATGCGCGGGCCCGGCACACCAACATTTAGCACAATCGGAATATCCAGCTCCACGCAGGCCGCATAAAGCGGATACATGCGCGCATCATTAATCGCGACTTGTGGGCATGTCCCCGCTGGGAAAACAGAAGCGGATTTCACGCCATATTCCGCGTGGAGGTGTTTAAGTCGCTTCACTTCATTCATGCCCTCATTTGGATTGCAGGGCACGTCGAAGAAGAAACGGTCAGGATAGTCTTTCGCCGCCTGTCGAGACGTATCATCCTCATTAAAGCCAACCATCGCCTGTTCTATATTATGCTTATCTAATTGCTCAACGGTCCAGCCCACGAAGTCGGACACATCGGCGGAGGGCTTTGGGATGTCCTTAAACATATATTGTGCGGGCATTTTGAACATGTCGCGGCTTTGCTGATCATTAAGCAGCGGACGGAAACTCGCATACCAGTCTGAACGGTCAGCATGGGTCGGAATGCCGAGCATCGTATCGATAATTTTGATATCTTTGGGATAACCCATCAGGCGGCCTGCTCTTTCTCTTTGCGGGCGATGTAAGCCGCGCGAACTTTATGTTTTTCAATCTTACCCATGGCATTAAGTTCAAAGGAATCTTTTTGAATGATTATATCCGTCGGGACTTTATAAGCGGCAAGATTATCTTTCGCATAGCCCATCAAATGATCTGAAGTAACCTGTCCGTCGACAACAAAACCCGCAACAAGACGTTCCCCCAACCGATCATCAACTACGCCAAATGTTATTACTTGGCGGACAGCCGGATGGCGGCCCAAAGCCTGCTCCACCTCGGCGCAATATATATTCTCCCCGCCCGAAATTACCATATCCGTCTTACGGTCTACCACAGTCAAATAACCATCAGCATCGAGTTTACCAATATCGCCTGTCCGATACCATCCATCTTTAAAGGCTTTAGCATTGGCTTCCTGTCGGCGATAATATTCTTTTATCACTGTTGGCCCGCGCACCCAAAACTCCCCAATCTCACCAATAGGTAATTCTTGCCCTGCTTCATCCGTGACTTTGATATCAACCATGGCCAACTTCTGCCCTGACGCTTTTGGACGAGACGTTATGCCCTCTCCCGTCGCTTGCGAAACAGCGCCGCTGGCTTCGGTCATACCATAACCAGCCCCAATAATAGCATTCGGAAATGTCGCGCGAATTTCAGCGAGCAGCCCGAGCGGAAGCGCTTGCCCTCCGCAAGATATGGCGCGCAGTGAACTTAGGTCATGCTGGGTGGTCTTTGCAGCCTTAACGAGATCCCAATGCATAGTCGGCACGCCTCCAAAGCTACTGATTTTTTCAGCTTCGATTAGCTTTAAGGCTTTCTGCGCATTCCAGCGTTCCATCATAACAAGCTTACTGCCTGACGCCATTGCTGATAGAAATGTCGAGACGCAGCCACTGACATGGAAAAGCGGGAAAATCATCATGGAGCAGCCTTGCGGCATTTGAGCTCTTAAGGCTTCGACAGTCATTTCATATTGCTCAGCCATGGTCATGAAAACGGAGGTGATGGCCATCTGCGTCGTCAGCAAGCTTGTGATGATGTTTCGATGTGTCATGACAGCCGCTTTCGCCCGGCCAGTGGTTCCGGAAGTAAAAAACATCGCAGCCGGATCATCTGTGTCGCGAGAGACTGGCGAGAATTCGGGCATTGATGCCATGATAGCGGCATAGGGCGTAACATCCCCCGACATGGCGTCACCGCCGACACTGATAGCAGGTAGATCGCAGCCTGCCTGAAGCAGCGCGTCCAACCTCCTGACATCCGCTATCACAAAGACGCTATCTGCATCTTGGATAGCTTGGAGCATGACAGTGCCTTCCCCCCGGCTATTCACAGATATTGGGACCGCGCCTATGTTCGTAATAGCCACAAAAGCGGCCATCCACTCAGGGCAGTTTTTCAGGCATATTGCTACAGATTGGCCTGCGGCGATATTAGCCTTATTTTGCAGCCACCCCGCCAGACGATCGACTTGATCAAAAAATGCCTCAAATGTCAGGCGCGTCTCACTTAAAGTCACAAATTCGGCGGGGCCATGACTACGCGCTTGTTGAAATATCTCCACCAAAGTCTCAGGCGCATTTTTGAATACCCGCATCTCGTTCCCCAGAACAGAGGCGTTCACAACTTCATAAGGTGCGCCAGTAGCCATCAGGGTAGTGATATTCGGATCAGACTGTTTCATAAACTCTATAGTTCGCAATAATTTTAACAGTATATTACGCATTATTGATTTTCAACACAGTGACATACTAAATTTGCGTATTTTTTTGGTTTATTTTCTACGCAGTGTATTTTAGGTTAGGTAGAAAATCAGGGAAAGAATATGGGTAGCTTAACAGGGAAAACAGCTATTGTCAGCGGCGGTAGCGATGGCATTGGCCGAGCTATAGCAGAAAAACTCGCCAGTGAAGGCGCGCATGTTATTATTTGCGCCCGAAATCAAGAAAAAATCGACGCAGCGGTTTCAGCTATTGGCGCAACTTGCGAGGGGCAAGTCTTGGATGTCTCCAACGCGCAGAACTATGCCAATATGATTAGCCAGATCGCAAAAGAGCGCGGTCTTGATATCCTCGTTAATAATGCCGCTCATATCGGCATGGGTATGATCTCGGACACTGACCTAGAGAGTTTTCAACAAAATTTCCGCGTCAATATGGATGCACCATATATGGGCACGCGCGCTGCCATGACCGCAATGGGCGATAAAGGCGGGAGCATAATCAATATCAGCTCAGTCAATGGCGACCGCGCCATGCAAGGCATGTCAGGTTATGGGGCATCAAAAGCCGCCCTCACCCATTTTACCCGCAATGCGGCTATGGAAGGCGCGCGTCAGGCCATTCGCGTCAATGCCGTCACGCCGGGCCCTATTATGACACCCGCGACCAAGACGTGGTTCGATCATGACCCAGATGCGGGTGCAGCAATCGCAAATGCCAACCCCATGGGCCGTATCGGCACACCGGAAGAAGTCGCAAATGTCGTGCTGTTTCTCGCCTCTGATGCCTCCTCTTATGTAACCGGCGCGAGCATTCCCGTGGATGGCGGCAAAGCCAATGAACTTTATATCCCCAGTTAGGAGCCTAATATGAGACTTGCGGGAAAAGCAGCTGTAGTCACGGGCGCAGGCCAAGGTATTGGGGCGGCTATCGTTGAAAAGTTAGCGAGCGAAGGCGCACGCGTAGCTGCACTCGACCTTAATCATGACAATGCGCAAGGTGTGATTGATGCACTAAGCGGCGAACACCTCGCTCTGAAATGCAATGTTGGGGACAGCGGCGATGTCATCAAAGCCATCCGCGCGGCTCGAAAAGAATTTGACCGCTTGGATTTCGCTGTAAATTGCGCAGGTATCGGTCAAGCCAAAGGCGACGGGTCGGATAAATTTTACGGCGCAATGAACCAGCGCAATGAAGAGCTCGCCGCAAACGGCACATCGGATACGTTCGTCGACCACCTCATCCATATGGAAGATGAGGGCTGGACGGGCGTCATGGCGGTGAACCTAAACGGCGCCTTTTATATCTGCCGCGAAGCCGTGCGCATCATGGCCGAGGACGGCAATACGGGTTCAATCGTCAATATCAGCTCAACCTCCGCGCAATCCGGCGAAGGGTCGCCGCATTATGTGACCAGCAAATCCGCCCTTATCGGATTGACTCGCCAACTCTCTCGCGAGCTGGCCCCGCGCGGTATTCGCGTGAATGCCGTTGCGCCCGGCCCAACCAATACACCCATCATGCATGGCCTGCCGCAGGAATGGATTACCTCTATGGAACAATCCGTTCCACTGGGCCGTATGGCTGACCCCAGCGAAGTTGCGGGCGCGGTCGCTTATTTACTCTCGGATGACGCTTCATTCGTGACGGGCTCTGTACTTGTCGCCAATGGCGGTAGCTATTGCTTTTAAGCAGCGGCCTCAGCCAGTTTTTTACGATCCAAATCAGCTGTATTGCCCGCTCGGAAAATATACCATGCCGCAGGGATGCCGCCGAGTAAAGTTAGCGCCATAGAATAACGGATGGCGTCTGAGCCATATTGAGCACTGAAATAATCATTCGCCCAGCCGACGACTAAAACGCCTAGAACAAGCCCTGCAAATGTGAGCGCAAAGGCCCAGATAGAGGTGGCTGTGGCGCGTAGTTCCGCAGGCAATAAATCCTGCAATGCAGCTTGTACGGCAACAACCCATCCTGCCCCTAAAATACTGGCAGGATAGACCAACGCCGTGGCGAGACCAACATCCCTGGAAAAGCACATCCCAATAGCAATAAGCGTAAATCCAAAAAGTCCGACGGAGGATAATATGTAAGGCGCGCGGGATGTTTTCTTGGAAAACAAATCACAGAGATAACCCATGAGCAAAACCCCTACCATGCCAGCCAAAAGCGCCCCTGTGCCATAACGCGCGCCTGCGGATTGGTTGGAAATATCGAAGATACGTTCAAACATCGCAATCGCCCAACTGCCAAAGGCTATTGTTGAAAACCCGCCGAGAAAGGCCGCAATGGTCAGGTATTTGAAAGCAGGCGTTCCCATAAGGGAGGCATAAACGTCTTTGAAATTCGCTTGAGTTTTCTCGGGCCCGCCACCCTCATCCAACCGCCCACGTTTAGGTTCTTTGACAAAAAGAACCGTCAATGCCGCAAGTAATATTCCTGGCCCGCCGAGCCAAAGGAATGTCGTTTGCCAATCATATGTGGCGGCCAATGCTGTACCACCAATATTGCCGAAAGCCCCGCCGAAATAAACGCCGAGATTCATAATCGCAAAGGCAAAGGCGCGGCGTTTCGGCGGAAAATAATCCGAGAGTAATGAATAAGCAGGCGCTAGAAATGCGGCCTCGCCAATGCCCACGCCAAATCGTGAAACAGCGAACATTTCTGGTGTTTTAGCCAGTCCCGACAGCATAGTGAAAAGACTCCACACCACCGCGCCTATTGCGATAATTCGGACACGATTAGCTCTATCCGCAAAGCGGGCAATCGGGATGGCCGCAAGGCAATAAACAAAGGCAAAAGCTGGGCCAATAACGAACCCCATATAGGTATCCGAAACTTGATAAGTTTCCTTGATTTTCTCCAGCAGAGCATTGGCCAAGGTCCGGTCTGCGTAATTGATGAAATACAGCAATACCAACATCAGCAATACAAACCATGCATATCGGCGGCTTTTGGGGGTCGTGTCGGCTTTATCAGTCATGGACGGCTTGAATTCCCCTAATGCGTAGTATTTTTATACTATTGCTACGCATTTAGAGTATATTTTTATAAATTTCACGCTTTTTCAGCATTTTAGGCGTGATTTATTTCGCAGTCAGTTTTATAAAGACTCTATGAGCAAATCTGCATCAAAAGCCTTTACGCCCCTTACTATCGGGCCGCTGAAATTGCGCAATCGCTTTATTAAAGCGGCAACCAATGAAGGTATGTGTAAAGGCGGAGTTATTTCCAAAGGGCTTGCGGCATTTCATAAACGCGTGGCAGAAGGCGGCGCGGCCATGACAACTGTCGCCTATTGCGCGACCTCCAAAGACGGACAAACTTTCGTCGACCAGGCGCACCTCTCCGCGGATACGGTAGCAGATTTCAAAGCGTTGACGGACGGGGTGCATAAGCACGGCGCAGCGGCGCAGGCTCAAATTACGCATGCGGGATCTTTCACATTTCTACCCAAAGATTTCTCCTCCATGAAACCCATTTCCGCCAATGGCGGCTTTAACAAATTTGGCGTCATGACGGGACGCTATATGAAAAAGAAAATGGACCGCAGCGACATGGACAATATCGCCGATGAGTTCGTACAGGCAGCCATACACGCCAAAGAAGCAGGATTTGACGCCGTAGAAATTCACATGGGTCACGGCTATCTACTCGCGCAATTTATCACGCCTTTCTATAACGCCCGCAAAGATGAATATGGCGGGTCGATTCAGAAGCGCATGAAATTCCCCGCCGAAGTCCTGTCCAAAGTCTTAGATGCCGTTGGCAAGGATATGGCCGTAACGGTAAAATATAGCCAGACCGATGGCAAAGAAGGCGGCAACACCATAACCGAAGGCATAGAGATTGCAAAAATCCTACAAAGCACAGGTACCCATATGGCACAACTTTCCAACGGGCTGAACGTCGAGAGCATTGACACTATGTTTGGCAACCCCCTACCCGCCACATCAACGCCGCCGAAAAACCTAATCGTGCGGCTCGGCATGATGCTGCAGCCCAAAAGCAAAGAGCCTGCCCGCGAGTTCAAACAACTTTATTCCATGGACCCTGCCCAGAAAATTCGCGCGGCTGTCGATATGCCGCTTTGTTATCTCGGCGGGGCGCAAAATATGGCAAATGTAAACCGCGTAATGTCAGAGGGCTTCGACGCCATTGGGTTAGGCCGCGCACTTATTTTCGACCCAAACCTTATCAATGCTATGCAAGCTGGCAGCCTTCGCAATTCAGGCTGCACGGCCTGTAATAAATGCGTGACGATGATGTACACACCGGGCGGCACAGCCTGCGTTGAGCAAGGCGGACATCGCGGACATGCGCCTGAATTAAATACTATAGCTGCCTCAGCGGCATGATATAAAGGCTTTACGGAGGACATTATGGCAACCACAGCAGAATATGGCATAGGCGAGTTCACCTTCCCGCGCGGATGGTTCATGGTTGGCGAAGCCAAAGACGCCACAAATAAACCCATCCCGCTTCGCTATTTCGGACGTGACCTGATCATGTATCGCGGGGCCTCAGGCCGAGTTGTTGTCATGGATGCCTATTGCCCGCATATGAAAACCCATCTGGCCAAGAATGAAAGCTCCTATATCGTCATGGACGGCAAACAGGTCGAAGGCGATGATATTCGCTGTCCTTATCATGCGTGGAAATTCGGCCCTGACGGCATGTGCAATGAAATCCCATATTCGCCTGCGCCTATTCCAAAGGTGGCGAAAATCCGAAGCTTCCCCGTCCAAGAATGGGGCGGACTTATCCTGATGTGGCATGACGAAGAAGAAGGTGAACCTGATTTTCAGCCTCACCCCCTACCCGAATGGGAAGATGAAAAATGGGTAAACTGGAATGTCGATCACCTCGGCACGCTCGATTGTCACCCGCAGGAAATTATCGACAATATGACGGACAAAGCCCATCTCGGCCCCATTCACGGCTCAACGGATATGGAGTTATTTGAGAGCACGTGCGATAATCACATCATCCGTCAACTATTAGCAGCGGGTCACCGGACATTATCCGACGAAGTCATGACCAACGACACATGGTATACGGGGCCAGGCCTACTGCTCTCGCGGATGAATGGCTATTACAATTCACTGATGATGATTTGCCATACACCCATCGAGGATGGTCAGGTGCGCGCCTGGCATGGCCTGATGGTAGAACCGCCAAACTTCCCCATGAACGATGACGACAAAGCCGCCGTGCCCGCCTTCCAAGAAGGCTCCAAAATGGCCCTCCTCCAAGACTTTGATGTCTGGGCCAATAAAGCGCCGTGCCTGTCCATCATGCAAGTCGTCGGCGACGGCC
>CAZKHC010000080.1:0-8861 GCA_964552135.1 uncultured Algimonas sp.
TGAAATCTCGGACATTGGTTGGGGCGGCTGGATTCGAACCAACGATCACGGGATCAAAACCCGATGCCTTACCGCTTGGCTACGCCCCAATATGACAACTCGTGTCAGACGTGAGCGGCGTCATAATAGGCGCGCACTCTTAACGCAACGCATTATACCAAAAAATATCAGGCTGATGCACCTACCGCGCTATCCCGCTCTTCAGTGATTGTCTCAATAAACTGCAAAAAGCAGAAAATCACCACTTGCGAGGAATTTCTTATCGTTTAACAACAAATTGAAACGCTATACTTAGGTATACTCCCAATCCTGCGGACCCATGCCGCAACTTTATTAATGAATGGATCGATTCGCATGCGTCAGTTTTTCATCACGGTAGCCGGAACAATAGCGGGCATTTTCGGTTTTTTTTTGGTCCTCTTCATTCTCCTTGCCTTCTTCGGGCTTGTGGGTGCCCTATTCTCTGGCGGTGAGAAAACACCTAACAAAGTTCTCACCCTAGATTTGAGGCAGTCTTTTATCGATCATTCTGCTGGGGAATCTCTGTTCGGCGAACGCCCAACATCGATTGTGGATACGGTTTACGCTCTTAATCGCGCCAAAGATGATAAATCTGTCAAAGGCGTTTTCATGCGCGCCGAAAATTTCGGTATGGCCCCTGCCAGCGCGGAAGAGTTACGTCTCGCCCTGATCGACTTTAAATCCTCTGGTAAATTCGTCATTGCGCATGCGCAAGGATTTGAAAGCACCTCCCTCATGTCATTCCAAGCCGTCTCCGCGGCTGACGAAATTTGGATGCAAGACACAACAGGCTTTGCGGTATCAGGTCTGCGCTCTGAAACAGAATTCTACGGCGGCGTTATGGAGAAATTCGATGCCGATCCGGAATTCTTCCAATTCCATGAATATAAAAATGCCGTGAATAGCTATACAGAGAAAGACTTCACGGATTCACACCGCGAAGCGACGACAAGCTATCTGACTTCTATTTTCGATAATGCCGTCGGACAAATTGCGGAAGATCGCAACATGACTCCCGCAGGTCTCACCCAAATCCTGAAAGCATCGCCGCATAGCGCCGAAGACGCTTTAGAGGCGGGCCTGGTGGATAAGCTTGGGCAACTCGAAGACGCCAAGGACTATGTAAGGAAGAAAGTTGATAACGATAAGATCGCCTTCACCTCTATCAAATCCTACGGCCCAGGGGTCACAACCGGATCCAACACAATCGCTTTCATTGGCGGACAAGGCGCTGTCTTGCCAGGTAAATCCTCAGGCGGATCACTCTTTGCGCCGGGCATTACAATGGGCGGGGACACCGTCTCAGCCGGGTTCGATGCTGCGCTGAAGGATAAGAAAGTCAAAGCCATTGTCTTTCGGGTCTCTTCCCCAGGCGGAAGCCCTGCTGCGTCAGACCAAATTCTTGCCGCTGCAGACCGTGCCCGCGAGGCCGGAAAGCCAGTTGTTATTTCAATGGGGCAATATGCGGCGTCAGGAGGATATTATGTATCTGCCCATGCCGACCATATCGTCGCCCTACCTCAGACGATTACTGGCTCTATTGGCGTCTTCGGCGGGAAGGTCGCCCTAGAAGGCACTTTTGCCAAAGTTGGCTATAACATCGAAGGCATTACTGTCGGCGGCGAATATGCGGGAGCCTACTCGCCGGATGCACCTTTCACGCCGACACAGGCCGAAGCGTATCGCGGGCAGTTGCAAGATATCTATGACGACTTCACAACACGCGTATCAAATGGACGCGACATTCCCTTAGAACGCGTCAAAGAGATTGCAAAGGGCCGCGTTTGGACGGGCGTTCAAGCTAAAGAAATTGGATTGGTCGATGAGCTAGGCGGAATAATGACAGCCATTGACGCCGCGAAAAAGCTTGCCGAAATTGACGAAGATGAAGATGTCCGAATTAAAATCTTCCCACGCCAGAAAACAATCGAAGAGCAAATCAATGACCTCTTCACTGGCTCAGCGCAAATGGCGCACGATGTTCAAGCGCTGCAGGAAATTGCGGCACTTCCCGAAGTCCAGGCCGCTTTGCGAGCCCGGAACGGCGCGCGCTTCGGGCAAGAAATGAAGGCAGATATTCCAGACATTCGGTAAGTTTGGCTCTTTAGCACACAAGAGGCGGCCTCAGAGCCGCCTTTTTACGGCGGCAAACCTAAGTCTTTCTTTTCATGATTTGACGATTTTTATTCCATTTTCGTCGCCGATTTGAGACATGTTAATCAAAGACGAGTGGGTCATGGGCGCGCTCACTAAACAATCCGAACAAGGGCCTAGATTTAACTCATGTCTGTGTTTTCTGATTTTGACTGGTCCTGGCGCGGCGTCCGTGTTCGGGAAACCGGAGCGGAAATTGCTTTTACCCCCGCCCTCGCGAGAGATGTTTTTCAAGGCATACATTATATATGCCGCGAAGCGTTACGCCGCCGAGCGAGGGCCCTGCCCTTAAGCATCGCCTTTGAACCGCGCCCGCCGCGGCCGTGGTACCTCCTGTGGGGATGTTTGAGACAAGCCGGGATCCGCGCAGTCAATTCCCCGAAAACTGCCGTCGATCTCACCATTCATTTTTCAGACATTACGAAGGTGGACGGACCGCCGCCAACAGGGCGAACGCTCAATGGCAACTGTACCGATATTTCCAAATCTCGTGTCGCTGAGGTCTTTTTGGATGTATTCGGATATAATCTCGCCATTGACCCCAGGACAGCGGACGGGGTTTATTTGGAAAAGGGCGAAGAAAACGGGGTTCATGACGCCGTAATCCGCGACACCCCAAGTTCTATCGAACCGGGACGGGTCTATCAGAAACTTCTAGATAATCGCACCGACAACGGGACCGTTCTGGACTATCGTTGCCCAACCGTTTTTGGCGACATCCCCTTCGTTTTCCTCAAAGAAAGACCGATCGACAGAAGATTTGACAATCTAAACACCCGTGTGCGAATGGCGGAAGCGACAGCGTGTTTTAGCACTGAAGAATTGGAACAGATCAAAATTTTTTGCGGCACGATGGACTTGGATTGGGGTGGCTTGGACATTTTGCGGCATGCGGCGGATAATAGGATTTACATCGTCGATGTGAATAAAACAGACATGGGTCCGCCATTATCACTCCCAATCAAAGATAAGTTATCTGCCGTCAAAACACTTGGCCAAGCCCTACGAGACAGGTTAGAGGAACGCTCATAATGGCTATACCTTTTGTCAAAACCTTTGATTTCGAATATGGCGTGGCAGCTCAGCTAAGCCCGCTGGTTCAGCGAGTCATTGCCGATAACCCCGGCCCCTTTACCTATACCGGTACGGGTGTGTTTATCATTGGCACCGACAGCGTCTGCGTTATTGACCCTGGCCCAACCACGCCGGACCATATGGCCGCGATTGACCGCGCACTTGAAGGCCGGACAGTGTCCCACGTACTCGTCACACATCACCATGTTGACCATAGCCCGCTCGCAAAACCGCTCGCGGAGAAACATGGCTGCCAAGTTTACGGATTTGGTGTACAGCCTGTACCCCCTCAAGGCGGCGAAATTCGATTGGAAGCCGGAGATGACCTGTCGTTCAAACCAGATGTCGAAATCCGAAATGGTCATGTCATCAAAGGTAAGGGTTGGACCCTCGAGGCCATCCACACACCTGGCCATACATCCAATCATCTGTGCTATGCGCTACATGAGGAAAACACGTTGTTTTCTGGAGATCATATTATGGGCTGGTCGACCTCCGTCGTCTCGCCTCCCGATGGACATATGGGCGATTACCTTTCAAGCCTAGATACCGTGCTCGCGCGAAATTTCGATATAATCCGCCCGACCCATGGCCCGGCGATTAAAGAGGTGCAGCCCTTTGTTCAGGCCTATATTGATCACCGTTTAGTCAGGGAGTCTCAAATCCTAGACGCGCTGAGCTCCGGCATCGGGAAAATCGGCGAAATCGTTGCGCTGCTATATAAGGATGTCGACAAACGCCTCCATCCAGCAGCCGCGCATTCTGTGCTGTCTCATATGATACACTTACGCGAAACAGGCCGCGTTAAGGCGGAGGGGTTGGATGGGCTAAGGCAGAGTTACGCGCTGACTTAAGATTTAATCACCGAGGTTTTCCAAAAAAGCACCGACACGTTCTGCATTTTTGCCCATATCTGATCCGCCAATTCGAGATAAAGACCGTACATCGACAATCGTACCGCCACCTTCTGATTTGCGTAATCGGATCGTCACATCATCGTCAAAGCCATACCAAAATGTCGTATGGGTCGCGTCAATCCGTCCAGCGGCCAGATCTTCTTCTTTAATCGTCCATCCCATAGATTTCGCTGTTGCCAGGGCTTTTCCGAAAACAACCTCTTGCGACTCACTTAAAACGAGCGGACGAATTTCGGGAAAAGCTTTTGTTTGTAAAACTGAAACGAGCTTCTCTCCAGCAGGTTCTCCATTTTCGAATATGGGCGCCTTTTTCCCCGCATAGTCCATTGTATTTACGCCCTCTACGGCAGCGCGTTCTGCGGTCACAACCTCGCCAAAAATCGGCGGGTCTTGTGTGTCTGTTGTCACGTCATGAATAAACGGCAGTGAAACATAGACCGCCTTTTTTGTGGCGGCGAGTTTACCCGCTGCAAAGAGAGTTATGAGCACTCCCAACGCGCCAGCAACTATACCTCTGCGCGGTTTCACAAGAAATGCAAAAATCAAACTCGCCAACCCAAATGTCCCGCATAGCGCAAGCATTAAAGGACCGATCTTTTGGTTCAATGTTTTAAAGGCAAAACCTAAATCAAATAAACCCACCTTATAGCCCAAAGCCGCAATGGCAAAAACAAGGGGGGCGAGAATGATAGCGACCCATGTCAATCGATTGACCCAACGCCGAATTCCGCGGCGTTTCACACCGGTCTCTTTTATTGCGCTCTGAGCGGACTTGACCCCCAAATCGGGACTGACATCATTCGCAGGTGTTAGATCAGCCATTTTCAAAGTCCTGCCATCATAAAATTTCTATGGGAACAGACGGGTTTTCGTCCATCCCTGTGTCTCTGATTGTGTAAATAGAATACGATCATGCAAACGAAAAGCCCCATCTTGCCAAAACTCGATTTGGTCGGGCGCGAGACGCCAGCCATGCCAATGCGGCGGTCGCGGTACATCTTGACCCAAAAAACGCGCTTCCACGGCTTCAACCCGGTCCACCATAGCTTCGCGTGACGCCACAGGCTGAGATTGCTCGGAGGCCCAAGCCCCAATGCGCGAGCCGCGCGCCCGGCCAGCAAAATAAGTATCGGAGTCCTCTGCCGAAATTGAGTGAACGCGGCCCCGCACACGAACTTGGCGATGCCAGCTTTTCCAATGAAAACACAGCGCCGCCTGCCCTGTTTCAGACAGCTGCCGGCCCTTCGCGCTTTTCCCATTTGTGTAAAACACAAAACCGTTGGGGCCGACGCCCTTCAAAAGCAAAATCCGTACATCTGGCACGCCATCTGCCCCAACCGTTGCAAGGCTCATGGCATTAGGATCATTCGGTTCCGTCTCGCCGGCCTTCGCGAGCCATTTTTCAAAGAGCGAAATCGGCTCATCTGCCATGAGCCACCCCATCTTACGCGGACCATTATCCAGGTAATCGGCACGGCTAGGCGTAGGAGGAATAAGAGGTTCGGCCATAAATCCTTCAAATAATACAAAATTAACCATGCTTCTTGGTAAGCTATTAAGGCCTAGCTGGTTGATTAGAGAAAATTAAGCATGAATTTTCATCATGCCTTAAGAATGGGATAACGGGGTTTTTCCAGATGACGCGACAACAAGCATTGCTAACGCTCGGCCTATCCATGAGTGCTCGCGAAGGCGACATCCGTAGCGCATGGCGCAAAAAGGCGAAGTTCTTTCACCCTGATGCCCCATACGGAAATGTCCGGGCTTTCCTTCAAGCGAAAGACGCCTTTGAAACCCTTGTCCCCCCTGCTCCGCAAACCATTCGGGTCCGCGCAGGTGCCAGAGCTTTCTAAAAAAGTTTTTTAAAAGCGCTTTTTAGAATTCAAGCCTAATGCCGTCCGCCGAGGCGCGACATCGGGTTGGATAAACCCAACAGAAAAACCACCAGTCCAAATGCCATCATTAATATGAGGCCATAGACCGTTACGGTCCGGTCGCCGAGTTGGGCCAGCCCCTTCCCGGGAAGTTTTTTCAACGTCGTTTTCATTGAGTGCCCAGCCGGAGCGACCTTATCTTGGAGCTTGTCTGTGGCCTGTTCCAAGTCATCCAATAACGCGCCCACCTCTTTGCGTACCGGCTGATCCTTCACCCATTGTTTTGTTTCGGAGACTTTCGCCCATGTCTCAAATTTTACCGCGTCAATAGACTGCGCATATGAAGGGTTGGATTTTGTGTCAACCACAGGTTGATTTTGCGCGGCCGGGACGGGAAGTTCATATGCTTGCACCGCCATAGGCGACGTTAAAGCAAACAGCATTAAAAGAGCCGAAATTTGGCCTGTACGATTGTGAAACATGGTCCGATGCCTCTCATTGGTTTGAGGCTTTCGGTGCAATTGTAATGCCAAACTCGCCTATCAGGGGAGTTTTTGACTATCTAAGCCGTGCCCATAGCTGGGCATTCCATTGAAACTCTATATTTCAGGCGCATTTCTCTTGCGCATCTCGGCCAATGCCGTTTCTATATAGGCAGGAGATAAAGACGGAGAGAATTTCAGAGCAGATGAAGGTCCTCACAAAGAAAAACATCAAGAAAACGACGACCGAATATATTCCGATGATTTTTGGGTTGCGTATCCCAGAGTTCATTCGCATTCACTTTCGCTACGCTATCCGCAGTCCCTTAATTTGGTGCGTGCTCTTTCTCGCGCCCTTCATTATTTGCATAATCGCTTTGTCATTGATTAGCGAAACACTGCTCGAGACGCCCGCGAAAGGCTGGCATTTATTTTTCATCGCTTTGTTCCTCGTCGCCCTCGCCTTTTTCTTGGCGGAACGCTCAAGGCGCTTCAGACGGTTTTATGTGATTGCCATTCCCGCAATGGTGATTGCGAATGGCCTCATCACACTGTTCTTCAAATCTGGGCTGAGTTTTGGCAGCTATATCGTATTTGGAATTTTAAGCGTGGTTCCAGCTTTGCTGCTAGGAAAATTCTCTATGGGCAAAGGATATCAGCTTTTAAGCGACGGCGCCGACAAGAACTATAGACCCGGATATGATTTATATATGGACGAAGACTATGAAGCCGCATTCGTTCATTTGGACGCCTCGGCCAAACGCGGCCATATGAAAAGCCTCTATCTGCTTGGGCATGCCCATGAATACGGAAATGGTAAAGAGACAGATCTAATAAGAGCCCTGCGCTTTTATGCCAAATCGAGCAGCAAGGGATATCGTAAAGCGACAGAGGCTTACGATAGGTTGGTGCTAACCTTCACGCCCGAACAGTTAGAGTCCTATGAAACGGATATGAGTGAATTTGAAATTCGCCAGCTCTTCTAATAAGCATTAGCATGGCCTCAAAACTTCTAACTTTCGCATGCGCGGCATTCATCAGCGGCATCGCAGCTTGTTCTGATCCCGGCGAAGCCAACAAAACGCCCGACTATGTCACAAATGCAGAATATGTCCTCGAGCGGATCGAGACAGGAAATTCCACAGCGATTGCCTTTCAAGTTAAACCGCACAATCCCGCCGCCTGTGAGCACATGTATCTGCGAGTTGGAAAAAAAGATGCTGCGGGTGAGTGGCAGACCACAAATGAAGTTTTTCCCGGCAAAGACAAAAGAGACAATTTTGGGCAATATCAACTGAGCAACCAAATCCATTTCGCTGAAGTGGATAATGACGGTGAGTTTGGCGTTATCGCACTCGGATGTAAGGCGCCCGGCAAACAGTTAATCGCTATACAAGGATTGCAGGCGACATTTGAAATTACGCCAGATAAGTTAAATTACATCGGAGAGATAGCATTAGTACCTCTCGGATCCGTTCACAATCAATCCTTCTTCCTCGTTAATGTCACGGATAGAACTGACTTTGCACGTCAACAATTACAGACACAATTGCCGGCTTTAGACGTACATTTTCAAGCCAACATTGCGCAAACAAAGAAGCATTTCTTAGACCTTCCGCCAGACGCGCAGGCGGACCTCGAGAAAATGACAGAGAGGGCGCAACAAAAACGAGACAACAGACGCCTGCTCATAAATGCGCACGCTGAATTTAACGAAACGGTCGCGCAAGCGCGTCTTGAGAAAGCGCATTGGGAGAGAGCTAATGGCACGAACAGACATCGCCATACGGATCAGCAAACCGCCGAACGTAGAGCCCTGAACGATAATTTGAGACGTTTGCAATCCAAATTATATAGGTTCGACGATTGGATCAGCAGGGACATAGATTTTGCAATTATCCAAAAATATCTGGCGCTCGAAAAGTCATCGCGCCAAGCGCAAAAAACTTATCACGATAAATTCCCGCCTCTGCCCTTGGGCCAGATATTGACAGGTGAAACTAGCTCTAGCCCCGAACGCGATAGATTACGAAAGAGGTACATAGAGACTGGAAAAGCCTATCGTGATTTTGAAGAAAAGCATGACTTATAGACATTAAAGTGAGGGGAAATGGAAGCTAACCCAACCCTCTCATTGCCAAGCCTTCTTGATGTAAATTGTACATTCACCCGCCCGCAGCTATAGGCTGTTCATGCGTATCCTGTTCGCCATCGCTCCTTTATGTCTCAGCGCCTCCGCATTTGCGTCTGAACCTGCGCCCCAGAATAGGCAAAGCAACATCTTCAACGCCGACCTCTCCAACCCAGACCTAGCCCTCGCTGTCTCGCAATTTCAAGAG
>CAZKHC010000081.1:0-8848 GCA_964552135.1 uncultured Algimonas sp.
GCAATCGGCCTGATAGCATTTTATAATAAGTCTCCGGCGGGGCGGTCATAAAGGGCACGCCATTGGCGTTTAATTTGTCCCAACAGGCGATGAGGTCATCGCAAATCAACGCGATATGCTGAATGCCTTCGCCGTTAAATTCGCGCAGAAATTCTTCGATTTGGCCACCGCCACTTTTGCCTTCCTCATTTAGGGGAATACGAATTTTCCCGTCAGGCGCGGTGAGCGCTTTGGAGGTCAGCCCCGTATATTCGCCCTTAATATCGAAATAGCGGATTTCTCGGAAGTTGAAGAGCGTCTCATAAAATTCCGCCCAATAGGCCATCCGCCCGCCATAAACATTATGGGTCAGGTGATCGATGAGCTCAAAGCCGCAGCCGATAGGGTTTCGGTCAACACCCTCAAGATATTCAAAATCAATATCATAAATAGAAAGGCCGCTCTCCTCATCTCCCGTTTCATACCGATCAATGAGATAGATGATGGAGTTTCCAATTCCGCGAACCCCCGGGATGTTTAGCTCCATAACGCCCGTTTCCATTTCAACAGGCTCCGCACCTTGAGCGAGTAAATGTGAATAGGCTTTGGCGGCATCCTTCACGCGAAAGCCCATCCCGCATGCGCTCGGTCCATGTTCTCGCGAAAAATACCAAGCAGGCGACTTCGGCTCATAATTGGTAATCAGATTAATGCCGCCCTGCCGCCAGAGCTCGACATCCTTAGAGCGATGGCGCGCAATTTTCGAAAATCCCATGAGTTCAAAGACAGGCTCCAGCACGTCTTTTTCAGGCGCAGAGAATTCGATAAATTCAAAGCCGTCTAATCCAGCAGGGTTTTCAAAAAGATCCACCATATTGCGCTCCAACTTTCTTATGACTCATGTAGTTGCGATACCAACTATATGTTTGTTGTTGCAATTGCAACCTTTTTCTTGCAAACCCATATCATGGACAAACCCGCCTTATCTCCTATTCGCTCCCCCATAATCTTGGATGATTTTTGGGCTTACCAAGTCGTGGTGCTGGCCGATCAAGTTAGCCGCCATACCTTGGACATTGTGCGGTCCGAGGCCGATCTAAATCAAAGCCAATGGCGCGTCTTGGCCGCTGTCGCAGATAAACCGGGATGCTCCTCCGCCGATGTCACGTCTGTCACCCCCATGGATAAAACTATCGTTAGCCGCGCCGTGGCCAGCCTCATCAAATCTGGCCTGATTGAGCGCACGCCGAGCCCTGCCGATAAGCGGATGTCGACATTGGACATGACGCCCTTCGGCGCGGAGCGTTACGCGCGCATTGCCAAGAAACTCGCGGCAACACTGACCTTGCCCGTGATAAACGGAGAATCGACCCAAGACTTCACGGCCGCCGTAAAACATTTCAGCCGCTATGTGGCCGGGCTGTCTCCAAAGACCTAAGCTTTTTGCGAAATTCCACCGCTTGACGATGTCGCAATTGCCGCATATATGGCTCGCTCGCGAGCGGGTGACCTTTCAACGCAACCCCGTGACCAGATAAGGCTAAGACTATGAAATCCGATATTCACCCAGATTATCACATGATTACCGTACAAATGGTGGACGGCTCGACATATGAGACTCGCTCGACATATGGCAAAGAAGGCGACACACTCGTTCTCGATATTGACTCCAAAACACATCCGGCTTGGACAGGCGGCGACGCCAAACTAATGGACCGAGGCGGACGCGTGTCACGCTTTAAAGATAAGTTTGCAGGTTTCGGCGTTTAAACGATTACCCAATTCCAAATGTAAAAAGGTTCCCACATGGGAGCCTTTTTTATTGGAAAATTAACGCGCTTTCGACTTACCGTTTAAAGGCAGCTTCCAGACGATTGATTTGATCGGCAACGGTATTTCCCACTTGCGCGGCAATGGAGCCATAAAGCGAGCGGTCAAGACGCATGATCCGCTCATATAGCTGCTCAGATCGCGCTAATAAATCGAGTAAACGAGCCGGCAATGCATAGGCGTCTTTCGCGAGTTCAGAAAAGCTGAGCGTTCCCTTTGACTTATCTTCGGGCACAAGACGATATTTATCGGCCCGCGCTTCGGATAGCGTCATCTCATCTTCTTTCAGGGCACGTTGAACGAGTAGCCAGCTTGCGACCTGCATGAGGCGTGTCGTTAGGCGCATAGATTGGCTGGCATATGTCAGCGCATCCGTCCGGCCGAGTTTTTTCGAGTCTTCACGCCCCGGTCCGTCCAGATAGGCAGCCGTTTCTTCAACGAGATCCATACCTTCGCGGAAGGTCTTTGAAAAAAGCTCTGATTTTGTAAATGCCAGCAACCGAGCTTCGGCCTGCGGCGTTAGCGTGTCAGTCAACATATTTTGCGAAGTACTCAAGGTCGAAACAGCCATCATTTTTTCTCTTTGCCCGTATTGTGGTGTATCGCCCTGATTTGCAAGGCGGGGTTTGTGAAGGTTTTTGCAAGCGGCAAGCCAAGCCTGCCAAAAAACGCTAAGATAGGCCGTTAATTACGGTTTTTTGCCAAATAACGCGTGAGCAGCGTCTGATTCTGCTTGTTTTTTTATGCGTTCAGCTTCCAATCTTGAAATTTCAGATTGGTAAAGCGTAATCCGCTCGTCCAATTCCGACACAGATAAGCCGTAGAGATCTTCTCCCGGACTTGGCTGGTTTTTGCTAGGTTGAGGACTATCATCACTAAAGACGGACATAGGATCTCTTTTTTAACTGCGCTTGAGCGTTACTATTGCCTTGTGGACGTTAATCTATTATGTGCAAAGCACTGATTGCTGATTACACGGTCAATAATTGGTAAATCCACCCCGCCGAGCGGGGTTTTTTCATGCCTGCTTTTTTGACTAAAACAGCAGGCTCACATGGAGGTGTGAGACATGACACAGATTTTAATGCCTAAAGCGACAGCCGTTTGGTTGATTGATAATACGGCCATGACATTCAGACAAATTTCCGAGTTTTGCGACCTTCACATTCTCGAAGTTGAAGGCATTGCTGACGGCGACGTTGCCGCAGGTATTCGGGGCGCAGATCCTATTGCAAATGGACAAGTCTCTCGCGAAGAAATTGAAAAGGCCGAAAGCGACGGTAATTACGCCATGAAACCCAATAGCTTTGACTCTGATAAACTTGAGCCAAAGTCTAAGAAAAAAGGACCGCGCTATACGCCGCTATCCCGCCGCCAAGATCGGCCCGATGCAATCGCTTGGCTTGTCCGAAATCATCCTGAACTTCCGGACGCCCATATTTCCAAACTGATTGGGACAACAAAACCAACGATCAAAGCCATTCGCGAACGCACCCATTGGAAAATCAATACGATTAATCCAACGGATCCGGTCAGTCTCGGTCTCTGTTCGCAGATTGACCTAGACGGCTATGTGAAAAAGGCCGCGGAGAAGAAAGCCAAAGAACAGGCTAAATTGGAGGCCGAAGGCGGCGGTCAATCGCTGGAGCCGCTCGAAGCGCCAGCCCCTGTCGAAGACGACAAGCCCAAGGTCGAACATACGCTAGAGAGCCTGTTCAAACCCAGCTCATAAAACGAAAACGAAAAGCCCGCTCACTTGAGCGGGCTTTTTTATTTGGTCCAACAAACGAACAGCTTAGTTTTTTGCGTTTCAATGCATTTGACCCAATGGGTCAAATGCAGGTGTTACGTCTCATCAACTGGCATCGTATAATTCAGAGCTAACCTCCCGCCATCGGCGTATATATGCTGCCCCGTAATATAGCTGCTTTCTTCCGAAAGAAGGAAAGCCGCAACGGCGGCGATTTCGTCTGGCAGTCCCGGACGGCCAAGCGGTGTCCGCTGCGTAATTTTTGTCATGGCGCCCTCGTCAGAAACAACACTGGCGAGCATATCTGTCTTGATAGAGCCTGGGCCAATGCCGTTGACCCGTATCCCATATGGCGCGAGTTCTATCGCCATCGCCCGCGTCATTTGGTGCAATCCGCCTTTAGAGACCGTATAGGCAAGGTAATCTGGTATCGCGACCGTATCATTGATGGAGGACATATTGACGATGGCATAAGGCCGGTCCGTAAGCCGCGAGCGATCTGCACGGTTTTCAATTTCAGAGACCATATGTTTGGCGACCGCTTTGGAGACAAGGAAAGCCCCGCGTAAGTTAACAGACAGGTTTCGGTCAAAATCCTCAATACTCATATCCAGAGCGCCACCTTTCACTGCGATGCCAGCATTATTGATCAAGCCATCAATCCGGTCATAAGCGCCCAAAGTCTCTGCGATAAGATTATGGACAGAGAGCGGATCGGCGACATCGCATTCCACAAAAATGGCGCGGTCTGTGCCATCTGCGAGGTCGCGGCCTGACATAGACCCGACTTCCGTATCTAGATCCGCCAGGACAACACGGTGCCCATCATCAACAAGCCGTTGCGCGCAGGCAAAACCAATGCCGCGCGCGGCACCCGTCACAATAAATACGCGGTCGGACATCTTGTCCTCCTTTGCCCAAAAAATAACCCCTGAGACCCTCTAAAAACAAGGGGCCATCAGGGGTGTATAAGCTGCGCCGTTTCCGGCTTCAACAGCTTGGCTTACTGCGCTCCCGCATATTGGGACAACGTATCTTTGATAAGAAGCTTTTCACGTTTTAGGCGCGAAACGCGCAAATTATCAGGGAGGGGACTTCGGAGTTCGGCCTGGATTTTTTCTTCCAGATGGGTGTGTTTACTTTGCAATGTTTCCACGTGTGCCGATACTGCCATGTGTCGCTCCTGCTCTGTTGTGATGATTCGCCCTACCATAAAAAATCGACTTTGTCTCGCGTGATGTTACATATCGTAAAATTTCTATGACCAATGTTCGGTCTATAACTGAAAATATACGATAGTTTGCGATCACCCCTCGGTCCTAAGGTCTCTGTCATTGCGCAATCGAAACAAGCACGTTAGGGGGTGCGCATGGACGAGCTACCGCCCGATACGCCGGAAACGGATAATGATGAAGAGCTGTCAGATGCTGAACTCATGGCGCTGCTAGAACGGCTAAAGGCGGAACATCGCGCTATCGATAAAGAAATCAATGCCCTCACCGAAACCGGTGTTTTAGATGTGCTAAAAATCAAACGGATGAAAAAGATTAAACTGTCGATGAAAGACAAAATTACCTTCATTGAGAATCAAATTACGCCAGATATTATCGCCTAGCCCGAAAAGGCGAAACGCCTATCTTGGCGGGCTTCCAGCATGATTTGCGCCAAAAGCTCCCCTGAACCTGCACAGAGTGTCCAACCCATATGGCCATGTCCCGTATTCACCCAGAGCTTTGGAATTGACGTTGCGCTTATATAGGGCCGTCCTGCAGGACTGACAGGGCGTATGCCTGTCCAGGTTCGAAGAGGCTTGCCCAAGCGCAGCATCAAACCCGGTGCAAGATCAGCCCAGCGCTCCAGCAGCGGCGCTGGCTCCGTCAAATTCCACCCGCCTGCAATCCGCACCCGATCTTCAAAGACCGTAAGCGCCGAACGGCTAAACGTGTCCATGACGGGGCATTTCGGTAAATCTTCTTTTTCCCGGGGGAGCGCAAAATCGGCGGCCGCGCCCGAAATAGCTTTGAGCGGCATGCGCAATTCCAGTTGCGACAGTAGCTCTACCGAGCGGATACCGGCGGCAATGACAAGATGATCTGCGCTGAAAATACGCGACGCAGCCCGGATATTAAAACCCGACTCCGCACGCCGAATATCCACGTCCTCAGCGCCGTAAATAAAGCTCACACCACGCGCTTCCAAATCCGCCGCCAATGCCGTTCCAAAGGCCTTCGCATCCCCGGAACTATCATTCGGGAATTGGCAAGCCGCTTGGCCAAATGTATCAACCGGATCGATGACAATATTCGCGCGCACGCCGATAGTGTTAAACTCGGACTGTGCAGCTTTCGCTGAGTCGAAATCCGGGAAAATTTGCAAACAACCAGCTGGCCGAACAGGTAAACCTAATCGCCTGATATGTGCCAATAAAAGCGCGCGCGACTGGGCGCCCAAATCAGCCGTGACCCTTGCGGCGTCAATTTCGGCTAAATCCGGCTGAACGCGAGTTCGGCGATCTCGTTCCCAACTTCGCGCCTGGCTAGGATGGATCATACCTGAATTTGAAAAGCTCGTCCCTTCACAAGGTCCGGGGCGGGCCTCAATCACCGTGACAGATGCCCCGCGGGTCGCCAAGGATTCAGCCGTACAGAGCCCAATAAGCCCCGCGCCTATGATAATGATATCCGGTTTCGCCTTCACGATTGGCGGCCTACACAAATGCGGCGGGAACGAAAAGCGCCAATGCCTGTTTAAATCTTGCGATTACAGCCGCGCAGCCTCTCTGGCACCTGTCGACGGCGCAGTTTCTTTAATCCTCAAAACGAACCGTGGATTGTCGGCGGCGATCAACGGAAAGCTGCGTGACGTCGGGCCGCGAATAATGTCCGGCCGGATCAAAGTTTTGACGCTCTCTGCGGACAAAAGCTGGGTCCAACTCACAATAGCGTATCCCGGTTTCGCCGATAACGGGTTCCAAAACCCAGCTACCGTCAGGCGCAGCGACGCAAGATCCGCCATTGGCGGGCATGTCGCTTAGACTCGCGCGGATTTCATCCGCAAAAGGTGTATCGTCACGGACATCTGCTGGACGCATAAGGGCCGAGACAGAGACGCAATAACTCCGACCTTCTTTGGCCAAGACGGGCGTCAAATCAGCTGTATTTCGATCGCTGCCAGGCCATCCCATCACATGGAGGTCTTCGCCTTGACCGTAAAGCGCCGCGCGCGCCAAAGGCATCCAATTTTCCCAGCAATTCAACCCGCCAACTGTAAACGCCCCAAGGCGATGAGTGACCAGTCCATGGCCATCCCCGGGCGACCAAACAAGGCGTTCCTCATAGGTGGGTTGAAGCTTCCGATGGACCGATTGGATGACCCCATTTTTGTCAATGTAAACATAGGAACAATAAAGCGAGTGACCTGTCCGATTTCTCGGACGCTCGATCAGCCCTAAATAACAGGCCATATTTGCTGATTTTAGGGCCTGACAAACAGCGTCTAAATGCCCATCTTCAAGCGTAATCGCCTGATCGGAATAATGCGCAAAAATCGCCTTTTGGCGATCATTATTAAAATTCGCACCCCCAGTTCCGTCGAGCCAAAACGGATAACCCGGCACAAAACTCTCCGAGAAAACAATCAAATCCGCGCCTTGTTTGGCGGCCATTACAATCGTCTCAACCACTAGTTTCAACCCGTCATCTCGGGACAGCCACTTTGGGGCAAGCTGAGGCAGCGCGAGCGTCAATACATTATCCATTTGAGGACTTTAACTCAATTTTAAGGATAAACCCAAGTAAAATGGAAACACATTTAGGTGTACCATCTCTGAAAATAAACGTGTGGGTAAAGATGTTAAAGAAATTCAAAAATAATACAGATGGAAATGTAGCGATGATGTTCGCAGGCACGTCTTTAGCTCTAATCCTCGGAATTGGCGCAGCTCTTGACTTTAGCTCAGCCTCATCGCTCAAGCAAGAATTGCAAGACATGATTGATGCGGCCACGCTTGCAGCTGCAAAAACAAATTCTGTTTCGGAAGCTGACTTACAAGCCATTGTCGATAGTGTCGTATCAGAACATAATGACGCTGGATTTCCTGTGAAACTAGAAGTGACAATCATTGACGGACAAGTCCATGTGACGGGCCGCACCCAATATGACACGCATATTATGAAAATCGCAGGCAATGGACAAATTGATATTGTCGCAAGCGCGGCTTCGCCAATTGCTGCCTTAACACCCTTAAAGCTCGCTTTGGTACTCGATACCACGGAATCCATGAGCGGAGCGGATATCACAGCTTTAAAACAAGCCTCAAATGGTTTACTCGATGAGCTAGACAAATTTGAATCTCCGGTCGCGGTCTCTGTTGTTCCTTTCGGACAATATGTGAATGTAGGAACAGGCCGAAAACATGCGAGTTGGTTAGACGTTTCAAAAGACGGCACATCAGAAACGAGAGAGGTTTGTTATGATGAAAAAATAACCCTCACACCAAGCGAATGTAGACCAACTGGAAGAACGGAAAGAGTTAGAGATATACGTGATGGTCGAGATTTCGGTGAAATTACACGCGCAGAACAAAACTGCAGCCCTGCTGTCAGGGAAAATACAGGAAACCGCATCTGTGAAAATCGGACAACAAATTATGAATGGCACGGTTGTGTTGGATCCCGTCAGGCCCCTTATAATGTGCAGGCGGCGTTCAATTTAAAACCCATTACAGGCGTTATGAATAAAAAATGCGGCACAGAAATGCAGGAGTTATCGACCACAATTTCAACATCGCGCGCGACGATCAATAGTCTTTCAACGGCCGGCAATACTTATCTCCCGTCTGGCGTAGTCTGGGGATGGCGTACATTGCAGGAAGCAGAACCCTTAAACACAAAGGTCAATCTGACGAAAGCAAATAGCCCGAATATCGAACCTGCCAAAGTTATGATCTTTATGACGGACGGCGCAAATACGCTGTCTCAGGGCGGATCCGAGCCGCACTTGCATGAGGGAAGCGATGGTGCAGACGCAGATAAAAGAACGCGGGCATTATGTGCGGGAGCCAAAGCAGACGGAATCCAGATCTTTACGATTGGTTACCGCATGCAAGACGCCGTAGGGGATGCAAAGTCAGTCTTGATCGATTGTGCCACGAATAGTGCAAACTATTTTGATGCGTCCAATGCAGCTGCCCTAAATGCAGCGTTCAAAGATATCGCGGGCCAACTCGGACGTCCTCGTCTTTCAATCTAAAGAAGACTTGGCAATCTAAAGAAGACTTGGCAATTTAAA
>CAZKHC010000082.1:0-5698 GCA_964552135.1 uncultured Algimonas sp.
TCGGCGCAGAGCGCGCGTCAAAAACACCAAAGCGGTTGCCCGCACCGTTCATAATCAGGAACTTCATAACAGAGCTCATATATGCCTGCGTCAGAAAGGTGCAAGTCTTAGTCGGGCCCGTATACTGACTTGCCACAAAGCCTAAACTCGGCTTTATCTAAATCAAAAATATGCTGGAGAGATTGACATGAAACTACATCACTTTTCCAAATGCATCTTATTGCTAGGAACGGCTGTAATTTTATCGGCCTGTTCGGAGGGAACAGCTGTTAAAACCGCCACAGAGGCTTCAGGCTCCGAAACTCCCAAGACCATCGAGAAGAGACCTTATAAAATGATTTCATATGAGACGGAAGGCCAAACGGATGCCGATCATCTTTTCCTTGAAGAGGTTCTCGGCGAGCTTGCATTGGATCAAGTGAAGAAATGGAATAAGCGCTCTTTGGACGCCTTGAAATCTGACCCTCGCTATCAAACCTTTTATGATGACGCGTTAGAGATTTTGCAGTCGAGAGATAAAATTCCTTATGTGTCTTACCGGAATGGAGAAGTTCATAATTTTTGGCAGGACGAAACCCATGTGCGGGGCGTTTGGCGGAAATCAACACTGGATTCATATTTGTCGGACAACACAGTGTGGGAAACTGTTTTGGACTTTGATAAGCTCTCCAAAGTCGAAGGAAAAAACTGGGTTTATAAAGGCAACAGCTGCCTTGCGCCTAATTACGAGAAGTGTCTCGTGAATTTGTCTGATGGCGGTAAAGATGCTGTTATTCGGCGAGAGTTCAATACCAAGACGAAGCAATTCATTGAAGACGGATTTGTTACCGCTGAAAGTAAAGGCACCATCAGTTGGGTAGATGCCGATACGGTAGTTGTCGGTATTGATTTTGGTGACCAAGATTATGGTGATGAAAAGGGCGTAAGTTCCCTGACGGACTCAGGCTATCCCCGTGAGGCGCGCCTATGGAAACGCGGGTCAAAAATTGAAGACGCCGTACGGTTAGGGTTTGGCGATGCGAAAGATGTTGGATATTGGCCTGGGACGTTTGATCTATCTGACGGCCGCCGCGAAGTGGTGGTGTCGCGTTCAATCGATTTTTATAATTCAGAGATTTTTCATTTCCCGCGCGGTGAAAATGGAGAGCTGAAAGCCGCCCGAAAATTTCCAATTCCGCTACAATCCAATCTCGGGAGTGAATTTAAGGGGCAAGTTCTCTTGGCTCTAAATGAGGATTGGCGCGGCTTTAAGTCTGGTGACCTCGTGAGTTTTGGGTTTGAAGACTTCAATAAAGACGGCGAAATTTCAGATATCCATCTTGTTTATAGCCCCGATGAAAAGTCTTCGATGAATGGCTATGGCGTTACGAAGTCAAAAGTCCTTCTCGCGACCAGCACAGATGTAAAGGGCTCCATGCATGAATATGATTGGGACGGAAAAAGCTGGAGCTCTCAACCGCTTGATTTTCCCGCTAATGGCGCCGTGAATGTCGGGGCGACAAATGATAAAGAAGATGTCGCCTTTATTAGTTCTGAGAGCTTCCTTACGCCCGATACGCTTTGGACGTATAATACAAGTAGTTCGAAAAAGGCGAAAGCCAAGTCTCTCCCGGATTGGTTCGACGCCTCGAATATGGTGAGCGAGCAATTTTTTGCGACATCAAAAGATGGTACGCAGGTTCCGTATTTTGTTGTCCGCAGCAAAGAGACGAAAATGGATGGGTCTAATCCGACGCTCCTTTATGGTTATGGCGGTTTTGAAATTTCGTTGAATCCGTCCTATTCGGCGACACGCGGAAAGCTCTGGCTTGAAAATGGCGGCGTTTATGTTTTGGCCAATATCCGAGGCGGCGGTGAATATGGTCCGAATTGGCATCAAGCTGGATTGAAGACGAATCGCCAACGTATTTATGATGACTTTATTGCCGTCGCGGAAAACCTCATTGAAACTAAAATCACATCTCCAGAACATCTAGGCGTTGAGGGCGGCTCAAACGGAGGTCTTTTGACAGGTGTTATGACGACGCAGCGTCCAGATCTTTTTAATGCCGCCATTATTGCAGTACCACTTTTGGATATGCAGCGCTTTCATACGCTCCTCGCGGGAGCATCTTGGATGGGAGAATATGGAAATCCTGAAGATCCAGTTGAGGGTAAATTCTTAAGGCAGATTTCACCCTACCATAATCTAGATCCGAAAGGGGATTATCCGGAAGTTTTCCTCATTACCTCCACCAAGGATGACCGTGTTCATCCGGGCCATGCTCGTAAATTTGCCAAGCGGATGGAAGATCAGGGTCATGATTTTTACTATTATGAAAATATTGACGGCGGGCATTCGGCGGCTGCAAATCTTAAGGAAACCGCCAATCGATTGGCGCTTCAACATGTCTATTTGATGCGAAAGCTTAAAGACGGTGAGTAGCGCGAGACAATATTTCTTTATAAAGTCGTCATGATGGTCTCATGACGGCTTTTTTTAATGTGATAACAGCTAACTAGCCTCGCTATTCTTTACTTTCTTCAGGGGATGTCGTTGAAGGAGCTCATGCAAAGCATCGCGAAAATCCAGACGTATTTATGTCTCTTGTTTCTTATCGCGACGGGCCTCGTATTGGGCTCGATTACGGTACAGGCGCAAGACACCCCAGTCTTCACTGCGCCAAGCTTTACAGCTCAAAATCTTGAGACTCAGATTGCGGCTTTGGAGTCCAATTCGGATCTTTCAAATGATCAGAGAGATCAGATTAAAACCTCCTTACGAACTGCGGTTGACCGATTGATGGAAGCGACGCGTCAATCTGAGCGCCGAACTCAATTCATGAGTTCAGTTGCGAATGCTGACGCTATTCTTGCCGCATTTGAATTAGAACTTGAAGCGGCTCGAGATTCTTTGACGGCTGATGTCGAGCCAATTTCTGAAATGATCGGCGAAGACGCGCTTTTCGAATTGGAACAGGATTTAATTTCTGCGGAGTCCGAACTTGCTGAAGTCGAAACCCGCCTTCAAAGCATAGAGGAAACGCTGAATATTTTTTTAGCACGCCAAACATCTGCCCCTCAAGAACTCTCCGAATCTCGTGCGGCATTAAGTGATTTGCAAACCCGCCTGAATGCACTCGGGGATGGTGAGCTTGAGGCCGTATCCGAAGCGAGGCGTAAAGAAATTCAAGCGCAAATCTGGTACCGCCGCAATCAAATTAGAGCCTTAGAGCAAGAAATTGCGACATTGCCTAAACGGCAAGAACTCTTGCTGGGCCGGCGCGCGAAAGCTGATATTGACGCCCAAATTATACGGAAAGAGGTGTCGCGTTTGAGCGTCAAAACAGGACAAAAGCGTGTGAATGATGCGCGTGAACAAAGGGAGCGTATTGCCGCCTCCGCTGCCTCTATCAATATAGACCATCCATTGGTGGTATCATATTTTCAAGATAACCTCGAACTTGCAGACCAAATTACGACGATTGCGCAAGAAGCCCCATTGATTTCACAGGCCACCGCCTCTGTGCGGGGGTGGGGCGTTGAGGTTGAAAGTGATTTAAGCGCCGCTACAAACCTTGTCGAGCAGGGGCGACTCGACCGCGAAGCCGGCGATACCTTGCGGCGATTGGGTAATCAATTACAGACACCCGATTCCATTCGTGCGGCCATGCGAGATACGCAAGATAGGCTTGGGACGGCCACGCGGCAACGCATTATTGCCCAAGAAGACTTACGCGATTTACCCAATGGTGCGTTAGATTTAGATTTACTCGTAGATGAAGCAAGGCGAGATATGCCGACGCTACCCGACCTCTCAGAGTCGGAAAAAGATATTTTTTCGGCGATTATCGATACGCGCCGCGATTTGCTTAGGCAAATTTCAACTCTCTCTAATGTTCGTATTAATGCGGTATCAGAACTTCGGACAGCGCAGCAATCCCTCTTAAACGAAACAGAAAGCTTGCAAACTTTATTGGATGAAAATTTACTATGGGTCAGGTCTGTTCCGGCGATAGATTTTGGATTTCCGAAAAAAGTCAGCCTTGGGGCATTTGAGTTTTTCTCGCCGCGGAATTTTGCCTTGGCCGCGACAGAGGCTTGGCAGATGGCAAAGACTTATATTCTGATAGTCTTGAGCGTAATAGTGACTACTCTTGTTGTTTACCGCGTAAGGCCTGAGATTCGCCTCGCCGTCAACCGGCGCGCATCCATGGTTGGCAGGGTTCAGCATGATAGTGCCTGGCATACACCTATGGTCGTTGCGGCGGGCCTTTTCCATGCTCTGCCCCTAGCGTTAATTTTCCTTGTGTTCGCGTTTCTTTTTTGGGTGTCGGATAATCCCAATCTTTTGATGCAAAGCTTGATGAATGGATTTTTATATCTGAGCCTATTCACTCTGCTCTTTGGCGCTTGTGTGCGCTGGAACCGCGAAGGCGGCCTCTTTGATGCGCATTTTGATATCCCGTCTAGTTTAAGACGCGTGATTGGCCAAAACCTACGCTGGTTTATTCCGGTTATGGGCATATCTTCGGCTTTGCTTGTGATGACCAATAGCATGACTGAGGAAAACATCGCCGAAGGATTATCCCTCTTTCTGTTCATTATAACGGGACTATCTTTGATGGTATTTGCTGGGCGACTTCTATGGGCTGAGCGCGACGGTTTTACGAAATTTGTCCCTGAAGAGTCTCTGTTTCTTCGGTTTAGAGGGTTTATTGCCGTTTTTATTATTGGCATGCCGCTCGTAACGATCGGGATGGCGGCAACTGGATATTTTGAAAGCGCAAATAAGCTCCTCACTCGAATGTTTTTGACGGGCGTGTTGATTGTGCTCACCTATGTTGTTTATGGCGCAATTCGGCGAGCCATTATTGTGGCGCAGCGGCAGCTCAAATATTTGCAAGCTGCAAAAAAGCGGGAAGCCGAATTAAAAGCACGGCGCGATAAGTTAGTTGCTGAGGAACGAGGCGAGGACTTGCCTCCGCCGCCGCCCGTCAATACGGCCGAAATCGATGTCTCGACGATAACGCGGCAAAGCTCCAAATTATTGCGGACCTTTAGTCTTCTGGGATTTGCGGTTCTGCTGTGGATGATATGGTCATCCCTTTTCCCCGCCCTATCTATTTTTGATGGAGTGGACGTGTGGTCTTATAAAACCGGCGCGTTAGACGATAATAATAATCCGGTAGAGATTGCCGTGACCCTTTGGGATGTCTTGCGCTCTTTAGGCATCATCATATTGACTTTTATTGCGGCGCGAAATTTGCCGGGCTTTCTCGAAATATTTGTTTTAAACCGTTTCGGAGTGGAGGCCGGCACGCGTTACGCCGTGACAACGGTCTTGGGTTACGTCATTATCGCTATGGGGGTTTTGATTGGCTTAGACCAACTCGGTCTGCAATGGTCACAATTAAAGTGGATAGCGACAGGGTTGTCAGTCGGTATCGGGTTTGGTCTGCAGAAAATCATTGCGAACTTTATCTCTGGCCTAATTATCTTGTTTGAACGCCCAATCCGCATTGGGGACTATGTGACAATTGGTGAGCAATCCGGAACCGTCAGCCGCATTCAAATCCGCGCGACAACGCTAAAAGATTTAGATAATTTGGAAATCTTGATTCCAAATGAAGCTTTGATTTCGGAGCGGGTGACGAATTGGACGCTCTCATCTTCCATTACTCGATTAATTGTTCCGGTCGGTATTGCTTATGGGTCG
>CAZKHC010000082.1:5798-8827 GCA_964552135.1 uncultured Algimonas sp.
CGTCATTCCCGAGGTGGATTTCCCGTTGACAGATTTCGTTGTTGCGAAAGGCGTGCGCCAGAAAACCCAAGAACAACCTGAAACGATTGATGTGATTATTCCAACGTCGAGAGAAGGTTTGAGCCTCGCGCATCCCGCAGAAAATCTCAATACGGTGGCTGGTGTGAATATCCACCGCGGGTCTGGACAAGAGCATTTGACGGCCATTCGGTCGCCTGTTTTGACAGGCGGTGCAGGTGCGGGGAGTTTTCTTTATACTTTGGACGGTGTGCCGTTACGGGCCGCCGGATTTGCAAATGTAAATGCGCTGCTCGAGGCGCCGACAGAAATTGCGGATAGGGTCGAAATTTTCAAAGGGCCTGGACCGGCTGATTTTGGGTCAAATGCCGTGCATGGGCTGATTAATACGGTCTTGGGAATACCTCGCGATGGGAAGCAGCATTTATCCATTCAAGGCAGCACTCGCGGCTTTGCCAATGCAACAGGCGTTGTCGATATAACGGATAATTTGCGAGTGTCCGCTGATATTACCCATGACAGCGGATTTCGGGATGAAAGCGGTTTTGACCAACAAAAATTTGCGCTGCAACATTTCATTGAGCTTCAGGATTGGAAGCTCTCGACGGTGGTTGCACTTAATAATCTCAATCAAGAAACGGCGGGTTTCTTGCAAGGTGAAGATGCCTATCTCGACCGCGCGCTCATTACGACAAATGCTTTCCCTGAAGCATTTCGCGATACGCGGGCCGTGCGCGGACAAATTAAGGCAGAACGTAGGTTTGATTCGGGAACGCTCATCCTGCAGCCCTATGCCCGGCACACGGAGCAAGCGTTTCTTCGGCATTTCGTTCCAGGCCAGGCCTTAGATGAAAATGGCCACACATCTGTTGGATTAAAATCTGGATATTATGCAGATGATTGGAGCGTTGGATTTGATGCTGAATATACGTCTGGTTTTCAGTTTGAGTTTCAAGAAAACCCAACCGTCTTTAGCTTCGCGCAAGGCTTGCATTTTGATTATGAGGTCGACGCTATTGTCTTGGCAGGCTTTGCGACAAAAGACTTCCATTTTGGCGAAAACGCAAAACTCCATATTGGCGCACGAGTGGAATATACGTCTTATGACTATGATAATTTGGCCGACACAGGACAGACGGGACGCTTTATCCGTGCGGCGGACCGAACCGATGATTTCTTCACGCTGACGCCGAAAATTGGCCTAACTTATGATATGGGGCGTCATACGCTTTTTGCGCGTGCAGCGCGAGGGTCTCGCGCCCCGCAAACACTTGACCTATATTCGGCGCAACAAAATCAGGTCCCAGGTGAAGCCGGCGTGGAAACGCTGGACAGTCTTGAAATAGGTCTGCGCGGGTATGCTTTTGATAATGCCCGCTATGAGATTACGGCGTTCACCGGATGGAAAGACAATTTCTTTTTCAGAAATGCGAATGGGTTTAATGTGGTAAACGGCCAGACCCGTCATCAAGGCATCGAGGCGAGTATTGATATTTCACTCGGCGACGGATTTTCCCTTGTCGGCGCTGGAACACTTGCCAAGCACAGTTATGATTTTACTGAAATTGTCGGAAATGCTGCCAATGATATCACGAGTGGCGACCGCGTAGATAGCGCGCCGGATACGCTCGGGAATGTAGCGCTAAATTATTCCGCAGATAATAAGCGTATCTTTCTTCGGTGGACGCATGTTGGCGAATATTTCACCAATCCCGGCAACACGAATATTTATCCTGGGCACGATGTCTTTACATTAGGCGGTGCATGGGATGTGACAGGCGCGCTAAAGCTCTCACTGCGTGTCGATAATCTGCTCGATACCCGCTATGCGGACCGCGCAGATTTTGCCTTTGGGAATGAGCGTTTCTTTCCAGGGCGTCCCAGAACAGCGTTTGCGGGTTTGACCCTCTCGCTAGATTAAACTAACCCGCGCACATGCATATTCCTGATATAAAACTTGCGCAGGTCGTCGACCGTTTTGACCAAATCACAGCGCGCATGAGCGCGACAAGTGATAGCGACGAAATTGTCCAGCTTGGTAAAGATTACGCTGAGCTGCGCCCAGTCGCGGAAGGCGTGAAAAAGCTCATGGATGTGCGCGCCGAAATGGCTGACCTCGAAGCCATGCTGGACGATCCCGAAATGGGCCCCATGGCGAAGGAAGAAATTCAGGCGCTGAAGGACAGCTTACCTGCGTTGGAAAAAGAAGTCTCGCTTCTCCTTCTGCCCAAAGACAAAGATGATAACGCCTCTATTGTACTGGAAATTCGTGCCGGCACAGGCGGTGATGAGGCCGCCATTTTTGCCGGTGACCTCTTTGCCATGTATTCCCGCTATGCCTCGCTTAAGGGCTGGAAAGTCGAAGTTGAAACCGAATCCGAAGCCGATATGGGCGGTTATAAAGAAATCGTCGCCTCTGTCTCTGGCTCGGGCGCTTACGGCATGATGAAATTCGAAAGCGGCGTGCACCGCGTGCAGCGCGTGCCCGTGACGGAAACCCAAGGCCGCATCCATACTTCGGCGGCCACTGTTGCGGTCCTGCCGGAGCCTGAAGATATCGACATAGGATTTTCCATGGGCGATGTTCGCGTGGATACGATGCGGGCATCTGGCGCGGGCGGACAGCATGTTAATAAGACGGATTCCGCGGTGCGCATGACCCATGTGCCGACAGGCGTTGTTGTCGTCTGTGATGCAAAATCACAACATATGAACCGCGCCAATGCGGAGCGTCTTTTGAAGATGAAGCTCTATGATATCGAAAAGCAGCGCATGGATGCCGAGCGCGCCGAAGAGCGCGCCGGACAAGTTGGCTCGGGTGACCGCTCGGAGCGCATCCGCACTTATAATTATCCGCAAGGCCGCGTGACAGATCATCGTATTAATTTGACGCTTTATAATCTGGATAAGATCGTGGCGGGCGACGCGCTCTCTGATGTCGTCGACGCGCTCATTTCCGAAGACCAAGCCGCGCGCCTTGCGCAAATGGAAGCGGGATGATCCGCCGCTCT
>CAZKHC010000083.1:0-8819 GCA_964552135.1 uncultured Algimonas sp.
TCATTCAGATATTGCTTGAAGACTTAATGAATTACCTTGGCTCAGTCTACCAATACGGTAAAGACTATGGTCGTCTTTCACCCGCGAGCGATGACAAAGGGTTTCTGCCTAAGACCGTGGCGCTTCATATTGATGAGCTGTCGGCGATTAAGACCACGGCGGTTAAGAACTTGTTGGCCAGAGCTGGTGAAGTGGGGGTTAAGTTACGAATCTACACGCAATCTCATGCTGATTTAGTTAACACCTTGGGCAGTCGAGAGAATGCGGAAGCGGCCATCGATAACTTCGGCGCAATTTTGATGTTTCGGGTCAATAACTGGAACACTGCCAATATCTTGGTTAGCCGACTCAATGAAGTCACCATTGAAAAGGAGGGTAAGGTATTTGGCTTCTCCGATTCAGCCAGCCCTGAAACGCCAGAGGATTTTGGTTCTAGTTCCATGCAGCGCGAGGAAGCGGATACGCGTTCGCTATTGTCTCATCAAAGTGTGATGTCCCTACCCACGGGTGAAGCGTTTCTTCTAACCAATGGCACGCGCTTAGAGAAAATCAGAATGCCGTTGATCAAAGTAAAAGAGGGCGTTGCGCCCGACAGCATCCGTCAAATGATCGATGTGATGAAGCAGAACGATTTGAGCAATGTCTCTTCGGACAGTTATGAAGACACCTGGTTTAAAGCCATCTATCCAGAGTTCAGTCATGGTGGTTCTGAGGAGCCAATGAATGACGAGGAAAGCCGGTTGTCGCGCCCAGATAAGGATGGCTATTTTCCACTCAATACCATGACCGGCCCAATGGAGGCTGAAATGGAAGCGGACGCCGCTGAGTTTTCAATCCACTCAGGTGAAACCTAATGGCGGCGAAACAAGAAAAGACCGGCCCATTCTGGATGATCTTCAAAGTCATGCTTTGGTTCTTGCTCTGTGTCTTGTTTGGCATTGTTTTGGAGTGGTTCATCATGACGAAATACTACCCCGAACAAGGTGCCTATCGATCATTGAGGCTGCTTGAATCGGAAATGTCCTACCTTGCCAATACGCAGCTCGTGACCACTGGATATGGCAATGCAATGATTTCAACTCTGTTGATCGGTCAACAGCAGTCATACCTTTTTGTTACTGAGACCTTAAAAATGGAAACGGCGTTGTATGGCCTGTCTGATGTGAGTTTAATCCAGCATGGTTTTGCAGGATTGGGTCTGCTTGATCCGCACATTTATGCGGTGAGTATGCTCAATATGATTAACGTCATTACCTTGAAAGTGGTGGTGATTCTATTGTCATTGCCCATTTTTCTAATCTTGATGATTTGGTCAATCAATGCAGGCTTAGTGCAACGCGCGATACGTAAGTATCAAGTTCGCAATGAATCATCTTGGATATTTCACCACGCCAAGCGAATTAAGTTTTGGTCAATCATCTTTCCAATCGTCGTCTATCTCACCTGGCCTAACGAACTGTCACCGTTGCTCATTTTCGGGCCTTGTGCGTTTGCGTATGCCGCATCGTGGTTCGTGATGGCCAGCAAGTTCAAGAAGAATTGGTAAGGCATTATTTCGGAGAATCTTATGTTCAAAAAGGCAGCACTACTTTCAATTTTACTAATCAACGCATTACTTAATATGCATTTAGCAGTTGCTAACGATGCACAAACAGTCACCGAGCGTCAGCGACTTGAGAGTGTGGTCAACGAGCTTGCTTACCTTCAAACGTATCTGCAAGAAACGAAGTCATCTCAGAAACTCAATGTTCGTTCGCGGTTTGATTATGAGCGGATTAACGGTGACCTCAATTTACTCAAACACGGTATTACGGAGTACCTGAGCGATATACCAAGTAAGCCAAAAGGCGACGCCAATGCGTTCCGTGAAATACAAGGGAACTACACACGTTGAAACACTTTATCTTCATTCTGGCTCTATGGCCGTTTCAAATTTTCGCGGGTGTTAGTGAAGACTTTGAGAGGGGTAGTGGTGGGCTCAAGGCTGAATGGCTAGACATTCTTGGTCAAGGGCTGATCTTTCTATGTATGTGTGTACTTGTTATGTGGGTGTTGCAGTCGAGCCTTAAGCAACTTGCTAAGTCTAATACAGGCGACGGCTACTCAATTTACGCATTGATATGTCGAAGCGTTTTTCTATGCGTTCTCGTAATTCTAACTTTAACTTAAATCCATTTAACCGAGGTACTACCGATGAATAATTCAAAACTAATATTCAAGAATCTAACATTAATGCGTCTTCCGCCCTGGCTACCATTTGTAGTAGCAATTTTGGTGGTTGCATTGATGCCATCACAGGCTTACGCCATCGATTTTCCAACGATAACGGGTATCTCACCAAATGATGACCCCATCACGATTGGGATAAAAATTGCGGCACTCATCTTTAAGGCTATTGTTTTTGTGATCTTCGTTGCAGCTTTCGTCGCAGCGGCGTATGTCGCGGTAACTACGTTACTGAAAATGGCAAATGATCGTGAGAATGCGGGTGAGCAAGTCGGTAAATTGGCGTTTTCACTATTTGTAATTATCGTTGTCTGGTGGTTTGCGGATCAAGGCGAACAAGCGGCGGATGATTTGAAGGATATTCAACTCTCCTACGTTGAAATTCATGACTTGGACGTGGTGGTCTAACCATGCAAGACCCAGCTTCTCAACTCCCATTGGCGTTCCGCTTTGAAAAGAAGCCGAACGTCATCATGGGGCTTACTTGGCCCGAATGTACTTATGCCGCAAGCGCTTCTGGGGCTATAGCATTGGTGTTAGGTCTGATCATTGGGGGATTAATTGGTAAATGGATGTTGGCCTTACCGATTTTCTTAGCGGGTGGGGTTTCACTGTTTGTCGCCACTGGCCGATTTATGCAGATGTATAAACACAACCGTCCAGATGGTTATTACCAACAGAAGCTTTACGCCGTGCTTCAGAAATTCAAACTCGGAAATTATTACATTGTTAAAAGTGGGTATCGAGACCCAAGACGTGTTCGTGACTCGCGATACATATGGAGAAAATCATGAAGTTCAAAGGCGAAAACGCAAACTTCCATTCAACGATTCGACATCACATACTTCTTAATGTGGTTCTGTGCCTGGGGTTAATTGGCAGCATTGGTTTGAATTACGCCTTGTTCAAGGGTTTGTCCATCAGTATTCCACCAGACTTACGTGCAGGGGCCTTGGTAAAACCCGGAGAGAAACATCCCGAGAATGTATTTGCTTTTACGACTAGCGTATTTATGTCACTCAATTCGTGGGGCGAGAACGGGCAAGAGGACTACCCCGACAACATAAAGAAACTGTTGGCGTTCATCACTCCGAATTTTCGGAATGAATTAATTGACGACATGAACAAGAAGAACAAGGCGGGTGAACTGCAAGGCATTACGAGGCAGCTTTCACTGCCGGCCGAATATGTATTCGACCGAGATACCGTAACGGTTATCAATAGCAATCTTTGGATTGTGAAGTTACCGCTTGAAATTAAGGAGTACGTGGACGGCCAGCTAATCAAGGACATTGAAGTATTGTACTCATTTAGCGTAAAGCGTATGCGCACCAATGTGGCTGAGAATGCTGAGCAAATCGGAATTGACTCATTTTACCAACCACCTATCCGTACCAAGGACTTTCTGTCGGACGATGTGGTTAAACAAGATGTGCGAGGTTTACTCAATGCAATGTAAAAATATTTTAGGTGTGATCATTCTCGTGATGAGTATTGTTTTCAATGTCCATGCGCAACAAATCGATGACACCATCGCGCGGGAACTTGGACTTGTTCGCTCACCTTCGAAGGGTCTTGAATCCGATGTGTTTGATATTTCATTGAATGTGAATAAGCAGACCGAATTGGTGTTTCCTGAGCAAGGAACCTTAGACATTAAGTCTCAAGATACTAAGAAGTTTGAATTCCTGAACGTCAATAACTCCTTGTTTATCCAACCCCTCGTCGCGATTGAAAAGCCCGTCGTGGTCACGTTTCAACTAACGCGCTCAAAGCGTGCGGTAGTCCTTCGCTTGAAAACAGTCTCCCGGTCTATTAAAGAAGAGCCAATTGCGATAACGGTTCAGAGACCAGCGTTAGTAGCTTCGACCAACACTAAAACGGCGAAACTTCCCGCAGTCCCTGGCCGATCATTAAGTAAAGCGTCCGAATACGACCACTATGTGACGCTTGTCTCCTTTGCCGCACGAAGTGCATACGCACCTGACCGTCTAATCGATCCACCCAAAGGTGTGAGTCGACAATCCATTGAGATCAAGTCTAAGCAATTGCAAAAGCTTATTCGTGAAAAGCGGTTGAAGCTTAAACCGCTATCAAGTTACGCCTATCGAGGCTTGCATGTAACCGTTTTGGAAATAGAAAACAAAGGCAGTGCAAGTATCGCTCTTGTTCCAGAATTGGTTCGCGGTTCGTTCATCGCAAAATCATTTCATCATAACGTGTTGGGCACGTCTGATCGTAACCATTATTCGGCGCTGTATTTAATCAGTCAGCGACCTTTCAATGACATCGTCAAGGAGCTGTAACGATGAGTAATGATCTAACAAAAAATCAAAAACTAATCGCAGGCATTGGCGTTCTTATCATTGCCGGGTTTGCACTTAACGGTCGACTGTTTAATACGGAATCTAAATCGAAAGAAGCCACCAAAGTTAAGAATGAATTAGCCGACGTGATCGTTGATGGCGATGCGGACTCGGCGGTTGATATGGCACGAAGACTAAATGAGACCGCACGAAAAGCAGTCGAAGCGGCACAAAATTCTCAAGCCGAAACTCAACAATACAAAGTGACCACGGATGAAAAAATTGATGCGCTTGTCGATTCCATTGCCGCCGAAAAAGAAAATAGTGCCAAAACTTTCAGCTCTGGTCTTTCGGAGCTTCAGGCGGAGTTAGGCAACTTTAAACAGTTGGTGACAGGCCAACTTCAATCGAGTGCAAAGCAGCCGAATCAGAAACCCATGCAAGAACTTGCACAAGGTTGGACGAAAATTGGCCCCGTCAATATTTTGCCAGAAACGGTCAATGGGGCCAGGACTGAATTGGCCTCATTGGGCGGAAGTGGGAATGCACTGTATTCCATTAACGACGGTTTTCTTTTGTCGAACAATGAGAGTAATCAAGGTAGTGATGGTGAGCCTAACTATATTACGCCGGTCGCCACCATCCCTGAGAATAGTCCTTTATTGCATTCCGTTACCTTGAGTACCTTGATAGGACGCGTTCCTAAACAAGGCAATGTGTTTGAGCCCTTTAACTTCTTTATTCAGACGGGCAGTGAGAATTGGACCAGTCAAGATCACCAGATTCCGTTTTTAGAGCGAGCAATATGGCGAGGTGTTGCAACGGGGGACAAAGACCTGCAGTGCATTCGGGGTGCGCTGACATCGGTCACCTTCGTGTTCAGCGACGAGACGATTCAAACCGTAACAGGGTCAAGAGATAAACCGCTTGCGGAATTAGTCACAACGACGGGCAGCAATTGTGTGCCAGGTCAGTACGTCTCTAATACGCGGAAGTATTTAGCCGCTTATGGTTTGGGAGGTGCTTTAGCTGGGTTGGGCGAGGGCATTGCTAGCAATGAAACCTTAACGAGCCTTACTGATGGTGGCCGGATCATCACTGCTGTTAATGGCGACACCGGTAACTTTTTGGCAGGTCGAGCGTTATCGGCAAGCGCCAACAAAGCGGCTGAAATTATTGACGACGAATATGAAAGCAGCTTCTCGTCAGTAGTGCTTCAAGCCGGTGTGGAAGTAAACATGATCGCTTTAGAACAAATCAATATTGATCACGATGCGGCGGGTCGAAAGGTCAGTTATCTCGATCCAAATCACGAATAGGAGAAACGAAATGACCTTACCAATTGTATATAGAATTCAAATTGCGCTTCTTACTGTCTTAGTCAGTGGTTGTGGCTCGAGCCCTAAAAAGGTGATCTTTGATAAAGATAATCCGACGATGGAATCGATTCTTCAAGGCAATGCCAAAGAGTCACTCACCTACCCTGATAAAGCGCATGGGCGCGACGAATCACTGGCGTATAACGGCACGAATCACCCGAATCAAAATGTGTTTCGTGAGCTAGATAACCCGACACTTTTCCTGTACATCGAGCCACACGTTACAAAAGGTGGCACTTACTTACCTGGCATGACCGTGCCCTATAAGCAATACAACAAAGTGGAGTTCGCCCTCCCTGGAGAGTTGTAATGCTTGGAACTGTAAGAACAGAGATCGCTGAAATAATCGATCTTTTTAAAGGCAGCGGCTCAATACCTGAGGCCTTTGGCATTCCGAGAAACGGTCGTGAAAAGTTGCAAGTGCGACATGAAAAGCAGTTGTACAAACAACCTGATTTATTACCAGAGATGATGGATTTTCATCATTATTTGGCAGGCTCCCAATGCTTTAAAGCATCCGACGGTAAAACCTATGGCACTGTCTTTGAAGTCGGCATTCTCCCGACCAATGGTCGTACGATGGAGTACGCCATTGAAAAGCGGGACCAAGTCGCCAGTGCGATTCGATACGTCCCACAGCATAAACAGCACCCCTTTGTATTACAGACCTTCGCGAATGACGAGCCGATAGACAATTTCATCGAAGAGATGATCGAGTATCAATCTCGTTTTGGTGAGGATCATTCTTATCGTGCCGAATACCAACAAATGTGGCGTGACCATCTAAAGACTCTGTCTCAAAAAGGCGGGTATTTTAAAAACAAAATGAATGGCGCAAGGTGGGGCGGTGTTCAACGTCGCGTTCGTTTCTGTCTCTATCGTGATTTAACCTCATTTGATAGCGACATGTTTGAATCGCCGCAAGAAGAAATCGAGCAAATTACCCGACAGGTTATTAATGGACTCGAAGAAAGTGGCGCAAGCGTCAAACTCTATGACCCTTCGGATGTTTATGATTGGTTAGTGCCTTGGTTTAACCCAAGGCCCGAGGGTGAAGAAAACGGCGTATCACTGATCCGTAAGTACCCGCTTCGTTATAAAAAAGGAGAAGATTTCATTGGTTTGGATGAGTTGTTATTTAAGTCCTACCCGTATTTTGATTTAGACAATAGATGCATCACCTATAACGACAAAGTTCACTCAACGGTGGTGAGTGTGGATCGATATAGCCGCAATCCTTCCATTGGCGCCTGGACATCAACGGTTACCGATAACGGCGTTCGCTCGGCAACAGCGATTCAACGTTTACCGGAAGGGTGTGTTATCTGTTCGACCACTGTCTTTGTTCCAAACTTTGAAACGGAGAACAAGCTTGATGAAGTGTCTGATCACGCAATGGGCAATGACGAGCGGACTCAAGAAACAAAAAAGCAGATAGGAAAGTCGCGTCTGGCACTGGATGAGGATAATGTTTTGTTTCCTAGTTCCAGCTATGTCTACGTCAGTGCCGAGCGATATTCAGACTTAAAGAAAAATCGTAGCAAGATCATGAGTGTGTTGCGCTCAATGCATTTTGATCCCATTGAAATGAATGCGGATTTGCACCCTTTGGATACTTACATCAAGTATTTACCTATTAGTTATAAACCGAAATACGATAAGCATCTATATCGCCAGCGCCTGACGTGGGATAAGCACATTGCAAACTTGTTGCCGATATACGGCTCTAGTCAAGGCACTGGCAATCATGGCGTCGTGTTTTCAAATCCTGAAGGGATGCCGTTTTCGTTTGACCCGCTGAATAAGGCCGACAAGGAACAAAACTCCTTCATGGGTATTCTTGCACCGCCCGGTTCAGGTAAAAGCGCATTACTTAACCAGCTGATTGCCGCGACCAAATCAACGCACAATCCCTACTTTGTGATCATTGATGTCAATGGGTCGTTCAAGCTTCATCATGAGTATTTTAAGGAGCATGGCTTCGAAGCTCACTATTATGACGTATCGCCTAAATCCGATATGTCATTGCCATTGTTTGAAAACGCCATTGAGTGTTACCAAGCGGAACAAAAAGCGGGGCTTTGTGATGACACTGAGTTCGATATCGTTGGCGAGATTGATGATGAAGAACGTGATCCGATGGGCGAGATGATCTTAACGGCCAAGATTATGATTACCAAGGGCATGGAGGAGGCTGAGAAAGAATTCAAACCGAACGATTACAACATGCTGAACAATGCGATTTTACATGCCGCCGAGGTAGTGCTTGAGCGAGGCGGTACGTTGGTCAAACCGCTGGATGTGGTGAATGCGCTTTGGCATATCTCGGATACGGGTTTTATGTTTGGCCATGACCGTCAGTATCGAGATGAACGTCGCGACCGAGCCGCGGATATGGCTGAATCGATGACGGACTACACCAAGGGCGTTAAAGGGGCAATGTTTAATCGAGATGGGTCGGTCAGTTGGCCCGATTGCGACTTATTGGTGCTCGATCTTAAAATGCTGGCTAAAGAAGGTTACGAGGATATCTTGTACCTGACTTACATCGGTTTGATGAACAGCATCAATAATCTGATTCCAAAACGTAAGGGCAAAGGTCGGCAGACGGTGGTGATTAATGATGAGGCGCACATCATTAACATGGTTCGTACGTTAGCGTTGTTTAAGCGTAAGTCGATCAAGATGTGGCGTAAGGATGGGTGCTGGCTATGGGATGCCACTCAGAACATCAAAGATTACCCCGATGAAGCCATCGACATATTAGGCGTGATGGAGTGGTTAATTCTGCTCAAAATGCCAAAGGCTGAACTGGAAGCGCTCAAGAAGTTTCGTGAGATCTCAGCGGAAGAGGAATCCATTATCTCAAAATTGACAACTGAGAAGGGTAAGTTCGTTGAAGGTGTTG
>CAZKHC010000084.1:0-8801 GCA_964552135.1 uncultured Algimonas sp.
GGTATATTTCGCGTCATATGCGTCTTTAAATGTAAGACAGGCTTCGTCTTCATCTGCCAACTTAAATTCGCCGCCCGTAAAAATCATCGCGTCATAAGCCTGTTTGATTTTTTGATAGCAGAGATCGCGCTCAACGTCTTTATATGTCCCAATATGTCCGCAACTCTGAACCTCTACAGCCACCTCCCCGTGAATAAATTTAATCCATGTTTGTGCGTCTTCGCGATATTTTGACCCCATTCTGACAGTTTTAAATGCTGTAAGAGCCGCCTCGCGGGCTTTCGTAATAGGAGCCTCGGCGCGCTGCGCCTCTGTCATATTGCATTTCAAACGCTCAAGCGATGGCACCTGATTATTATAACACCACCCAATTAGCATTTTGGCATGATCCGCATCATAACCGCGGGTGACGGCTTTTTTGAAAGCGGCCTCTGACGTTTCGCAGGACCCGGCCTTACTTAACGCTGCCGCTAATCCGCCGCCCAATCCAACGTCGCCAGACTGCCGCATCACAGTTTCCAGAATTGGGGCGGCCCGTTTATACTCTCGTGCCCGACTATATAGTGACCCTAGTTGTTTTTGCGTTTTAACTGTTGTCGGAATTCGCTCGGTTGCCATTTCGCGCTCGAGAAGTTCAGCCGCTTGATAGGGCATGTCGTAGACATCAAAATTATGCACGAGTTTCAGTAAATCTGTTTCATCCGTCAGGCCGCCCCCCAAATATAGCATTTTTGAGATTTCAAACGCCTCTTGCTTGCGTCCGCCTTGTTCGAGCATGGCCATCCAAGCGGTCCAAAGATTTGAATCTTCCGGCCAAAGATTAATCATCTCTTTGATTAGGTCAGCCTGTCGTCCCTGCATCCCCAAATTATCATAAAGAAAATGCATCAAATCATAATGACGACGTTCTTTCGGATCCGCCGCAGCAAACCACTTTTCGGCCCATGGCAGAGCGCAGGCATAATCTTCGGCCTGAACACAGGCCTGAGTTAGCAGCTCAACATATTTGGTGTCTTCTTTTCCGCTAGACACTATATATTTCTCGAGACGCTCTGCTCCTTCCCGATATTTGCCATTTCCAATCATAATCTGAGCAATCACAATTCTTATATTATCGGCCTCGCGCGGAAGGAGGCCTCCAGAATCCAATGCTCTCTCAAAGTAGCGCTGAGCCTCTTTGGGACGGTCGAGTTCATAACTAAACTGCCCCATCATTTGATAGATCGTAGCGCGTTCATATGCATTGAGGTCCGGGTCATTTATGACAGACTCCAATTTCTTAAGGGCGGCTTCAATTTGCCCATTATTATTTAGGTAGATGGTGTCGTTAACAACCTCTCCTGCTTTGGCGGAGAATTGACGCGCCTCTTCTTGAGCGAATGCGGCGGTAGAGAATCCGAGGCCCAACGCCCCGATGGTAGAGATAGATAGAAAACTTGAAATCAACGTCGAGAATACTGGCCTGCGCAAGACGTATTTTTGACCCCAAGTTCCCATAGATAAAACCATATTTCGTTATAATGTAACTGTTATTATATAACGATATATTTCGCAAGGAAATTCTCAAATTTAAATTACCATTGAATTCTCGGCATAAAAAAACCGGCCGCTTGGGCCGGTTTTTTTATTTAATTTTAAAAGAGACTAATTCGATGTTTTCACGACATATTTCGCGTCATAGGAATCTTTAAATCTGAAACAGTCTTTATCTTCATCTGCCAACTTAAATTCGCCGCCCGTAAAGATAACCGCGTCATAGCCTTGCTTGATTTTTTGATAGCATAGGTCGCGTTCGACATTTTTCTCAAACTCACACCGGGCGTCGACAGCCCCTCTTTCGTCTTCGATGAATTTCACCCAAGTAATGGCGTCGCTGCGGAGGCGCGATCCAATCGGCACATTTTTAAAGGCCTTTACGGCTGTTTCCCGTGCTTTTGTGATGGGCGCTTCCGCCATTTGAGTTGGCGACATTTCGCAATTTAGACGGTCCAAACTATTGGTTTGGTCGTAACGACAACTCCCGACCTGCATCCAGGATTTACCGGCGCTATAACCGCGATTAATGGCTTCATTAAAGGCTCTTTCCGACTCATTACATTGGCCTTCATTATAGAGAGCCTCGCCCCAAGCTGCGTAAGTGTCTTTATCACCCGATTGCTTAGCCGCCGCTTCGAGAATAGGAATCGCGCGCTTATATTCGCGCGCAGACCGGAAAAGGGTTGAAAGCTGCTTTAACCGAATAGGTGTTCTCGCAATACGATTTGCATTGATTTCGCGCTCGAGAATTTCGGCCGCTTGATAAGGCATATCGTAGAAGGAGTAATAATTGACGACTTTAATCAAATCATCCTCCGAGGTTAAACCCCCACCGAGATAAAGCATTTTTGTAACTTCAAAGGCTTCTTGCTCGCGACCACCATCGGACAGCATAAACACCCAAGCATCCCACAGCGACTTATCTTCCGGCCAGCGGTTGATCATTTCTTTCACGATATCGGCCTGACGCCCATTCATCCCGAGATTATTGAAAAGGAAATTCAGGAGGTCAAAATGGCGACGTTCCTTCGGATTCGCCGAATTAAACCACTTTTCTGCCCAAGGCAGCGCCCGGCGATAATCTTCGGCTTGCACCCAAGCATTGACGAGGAGTTCGACATATTGCGGTTTTTGCTGACCGCCAGAATTGATGAAATTCTCGAGGCGCGTTGCACCTTCGCGGTACTGACCATTTCCGATCATCAACTGCGCGATAACAACGCGGATATTATCCATTTCATTTGGAAGGAGTCCGCCGGCATTAATGGCGTTCTCAAAATTTTGTTGCGCTTGAACGGCGCGGTCTAACTCATAGCTGTACTGACCCAACATCTGGTAGATAGTTGAGCGTTCATAAGCATTCAAATCTGGCTGCGAAATGGTCGATTGCAGGATGCTAATAGCAGAGGCCGTTTGGCCGCTATTAGCTAGTGTCAGCGCTTCATTCACTTTCTCGCCCGCAGCGGCAGAGAATTGCCGCCCCTCTTCTTGGGCAAATGCCGTTGTTGTCAGGCTAGCACTCGTTAAGCCAATCGTTGCGACGGTTAAAAGACTGACGCCTAAAAGCGAAGCGGCACGTGTACGAAGCGATTTTTTTTGAATGTGACGGGTCATATCATTTCATCCTTACTGTTCGACATCGTCCAATGCGTGCGAGCATATTGAACGACAAAGCTGAAGTTATTGGCGCAACTTAAAGAATGACGTCGCGTTTAAAGCTTCAGTTTGATACGCCGCGAAAAAAGACCGCAGCACATCTGAGTTATAGCGATTAGGGGCAGCCCTAACCGTAGCAATCATTCTTAGAATCCGGACGGAAGCGGCAGATTACGTCCACGCTCATCTTGGAGTCTAAATTCAACCTTTGTTCGAACGCCGCTCCGCGCAACGGGACGACCATCAACAATTTTCGGGTTATATTTCCATTTCTGGATTGATTTAATTGTCGCATTTTTTAGCTGGCTTGATGTGCAAAGCGTTGTGACCACATTAAAGGGTTTACCCTGCGGGCTCACATCAAACTCGGCCTTACAATATCCGGAATTATCACCTGATAAAAACCGTGTTGGCATTTGTGGCGGAATGCGGACGAGCGGCTGAGCGTCGCGGTCCGAAACCGCAATTTTGAAGTTCTGGGCATCAATCTTCGGCGTTTCAAACTTTGGAATCGCACCTTCAATAGACGCAATTTTTTCAGTCGGCTTATCCGCTTTGGCGCGCTCAATTTGCGGCGGCGGCGGCGGCGTAATAACTCGCTTGACTTTCTCAACACGTGTTTCGCGTTCGATAACCTGAAGATCCTCGACCTTTGGGTTAATCTCAAAGCTCGCCGTCTCAGACTTATCCTGCGGCTGGAACTCCTTCGAAATTAAAGCTCGCATTGCGAGAAACAATAGAACGGTAAAAATTGCGGCTAGAGGCGTGAAAATCACCCAACGGATAACATTACTCATAAGTTTCTCCTTCTACTCAGTTCCGACGCGAGTATTGATCTTCAAATCCTGCATCAATTCTTGAACAGACATAACAATACCAACCTCAGCATCTTTATCTGCCTTAATAATGCCCTCAGCCTTTGGGCTTTCAGATAAAATAGATTGGATAACAGGGCGGATTTCATCGACGTCATATGGACGCTTATCGATCCAAATTTCATTTTGCGCATTCACAGCGATAAGAATAGTCGGCTTCACTTCACCGTCATTTTCAGCCTGGGGCTGGAAAGGATCAACACCGGGCGTCTTCACAAAGACAGATGTGACGATAAAAAAGATAAGCAGAATAAAGACGACGTCCAACATAGGCGTCATGTTCAATTCGGTATCCTCTTCAGGGATGACTGTACGAGCCCGTCTTGCCATGATGTTACCTTATTACAAAAAAAGTGCGTTTGCAAGAGCAAATGCGATATTATTACATTTAACCAGACTTCGCCTTATAAAAAGCTTCGCCTAGCGAGTGACCAGCGCTTAAATTGGCGCTAGATAAATTATTTTACCCGTCAGAAGTATTCCGAATGATTTCAATTTTCGACTTGAGGCCGGCAGAATCGAATTCATCTTTCAATTTCACGAGATTCTTATGTGTCGCCCGTTCGTCCATCCGAAGAATAACTGCGGCATTAGGTTTTTGAGACAAAAGTGTCTCAACATCCAGAATCACATCATTACATCCTGTCGATTTCCCATCGACCGAGCAAGAATCGCGACTATCGACATAAACGGTAATCGCCGGGTTCTTGGACGGAGGCGTATTCAGATCATCAGGCGGCGGAGGTGGCTGCGTCAAATCAATGCCTGTCTCGTCCAAAAACGTGGCAGTCACGATGAAGAAGATCAGCATGATAAAAACGATGTCGAGCATGGGTGTCATATCGACTTCGCCATCATCTCCCCCCTGTGTGCGGCGGCTGCGTCTCATAATATTTCCTTTCTCAAAACTCTGAGTCCAGGGAGCCGTTTAGGCCAGCGAACGAGATGTTGACTCGTCAAGATCATTGGCAAAACGCGCTGTCTCACGAGCACTCATTCGCGGCAGAATAGTCGCAAATATAAGTCCTGAGAGCGCAGCCATCATGCCCGCCATAGTTGGAATTGTGGCCTTAAAGACCCCGCCCGCCATAAGACGTGCGTTTGAAGATCCCGAAAGCGCCATGACGTCAAACACTTCAATCATGCCCGTAACTGTTCCCAGCAGTCCCATGAGGGGCGCCAGAGCAACAAGCGTTTTGATGATACCGACATTGGCACCTGTGCGTTCTTTCACCTGGCTGACGAGCTCATCTTTGATGGCCGCGGCCTTCCAAGATGACTTATCCGCGCGCCCGTCCCATTCTGCCTTCAAGCGAGATTTGAGCGATTTGTGCGCGAAAAGATAATATGCGAAGCGCTCCAGGATGAACGTCCACATAAAGAACGTCAGGATCATAATATAAAAGAGGATGTTACCGCCGGTCCCCAGAAACTCCTGGAGACCGTTGAAGACATTTTCCATGGCTTTAGCCTTTCGTCGTCTTGCTACCAGTTACCCTAAGCGATGCTCGAACCGCTGCCCATTCCACGTGTTTCCACATGGCGTGCAACGATACCAGCTGATTGCTCTTCCAATGTGCCCTGAATAGAGCGGGCAATAGAAGCACAGAAGCTGTGAAGGACGAGGAGCGGGATCGCCGCATAGAGACCCAACATGGTTGTCACAAGCGCGACAGAGATACCGCCGGCCATCAATTGAGGGTCACCAGTTCCGTAGATCATCATCGCTTGGAAGGTTTGAATCATACCTGTCACTGTACCAAGCAGTCCGAGAAGCGGAGCCACACCGGCCAGAAGTTTCAATATATTCAATCCAAATTCAAACTTCGGAGACTCGCGTAAAATAGCTTCATCAAGTTTCAATTCGACTGTATCTGCATCTTTATTTTGAGCCCCCTCGTAAGCCATCATAACACGTCCAAGCGCATTTGACTTAGAAGGTTGAGCTTTACGCTTTTGACCATTGATGGCCATCTTCGCGAAGAACAGGCGAATAATATTCAAAATACCGAAAAGGACACCTAGAGCCGCCATAATGATAATGAATTTACCAATATTTCCGCCCTGAACCCAATGACGCTCATAAAAGGATGGAACTCGCTCGAATGACTTCAGGAGTTCACCACGTGTCGGATCAAGCGGCGCATAGACCAGCTCGCCAGCAGAGGCAGACGCTACCTTAGAGGCAGCGGAAGAAATCTGACCACCTGGCTGACTTGGCAGCTTTGTAAGGAGCGGTGCATTCTCTTCGGACTCCGCATCTGGAGTTTTATAGTCCAAGAACTGAGCCGTATCGGATGTAAAGATTGAGAACGGACCGACGCGAGTGACATCTTGAACAGCGCCGTCGTCGATATTAGCGACAGGAGCTTGGAACTTAGAAACCTCACGCTGATACTTAATTTCGTTCAGCATAGTTCTCCACATATTATCGAGATCGGCAGAGGATGGAAGCGCTGTCGATTCAGCAATATCGCCCATTGTGCTTGCGCGATTTGGATACTCAGCCGTTGTCATAGAGCTATCTAGAAGCGCCTTAAACTCACTCGCCTTAGAGCGAGCCAATCCGAAGACTTCGCGGAAGTCACCTTGCGCCTCGTCCAAATCATCTTTGAGATCTTCAATACGATTATTATTGGCTGCAAAAGACCGTTCTACAGTGGCAGCACGAGATTCCAACGTACGCAGCTCTTGTTTAGCTTGGTTCAACAAAGAACTTTGCTGATTTGCGCGTGCCTCGAAGTCGGCAACGCGTTTCGCGTTTTCACGACGAACCTGCTCTGCATTCTGGCGAATGTCATTTAGCAAGGCATCGACCGAGCTAACTTGCGCGGATGCCGGAACCGCCGACAACAACAAGGCGGAACCGAACACGGCCGCCGTCACTTTTGAGATAAATTTCATTTTGACGCTCATGTTAAAAATTCCTCTATTCTAATTACCAGCCAGGACAGGCGCAAAGACCAGTCCGGGAGCCGCTTCACCTTTAGCAATACGAATGGCTTGGCGTAATTGTATGGCGTTAGCACCTTCGAGATTATCCCACTCTCCAGTCCCAAGATTATAAATCGCAATCTCACTTTCGTCTTTAGTAATGTAAACAAAAGACGTGCGGCCGAAGCGAATGAAATTCACAACATTACCGGATTTTTTGGGATGTGCTCCCTCATAAGATTCGATGCCCAGGCCGTAATTAACTTCAATTTTATAAGCATTGAGCAGACGACGATATTGATCGGCGGGCGATATGGAAGGGTCCCCCAAAACGCGCTTCACATCATTAATCCGCGCGATGCGCTCGTTAAAGTTAAACGGAAGATCCGAACGAATGCTATCCTCGAGAGCCGCCGCCATTCTTAGCATCATCGGGCTTAAACCCTGCTTGATTTGCTCAATCGTTCCCAATTGGCGACGCAAAGAGGCGATTTCACTATCCTGAGAGGCTTTAAAGATTTCTGATCGCGCGACAGTCAATCTAATGTTGTCTGACGTCTGCAACACAGCACGATATTCACGAGCCGCACCATCTGCGCGATCATCGGCGTCCTCGACTTGTCTTTGCGCTGCAGCTGCGGCGGCTGTCGATTGCTTCGCGACACTTAGCGCGGTATCCAGCTGGGCCTGGACTGGAGTAGCGAGCAGACCGACCGCAATACCAGCCAGCATAAGGCGCTTGGCGATTGAAGATTTTAACATGGTTTCCTTCCAGGCTTCTATTTTTTACAATGCGGGCAAAGAAATCGGCATAAGAACCAACCCCACCCACATCAGGTTTGATAAGACGTCGCTATTGCGCCGCTTGGACTTGAATTGGCGCTGTTACGACACCAGGGGCGCTCTCTCCGCGCGCGATACGCACAGATTTACGAGCATTAATAATATCTCCAGCATCCAAAGGCTCCCAATCGCCGGATTCTTTGCTCCAGCGGAAACCTTCGCGGCTATCCAGATCTAGGTAGATAAAAGACAAACGGCCGAAATGCACATAATTGCCGTCTTTAATAGACGACACGATACCATCGAGTTCGCCGCCGGCATCCATATGGTCTCTTTGTTCTTTAGAGAGATTACAGACGGCCGATTGCAAATCTTCCACGCAAGCCGCCAATCTGCGGCCCGGCGTTTTCGGATGATTACCTGTATAGGCCGAAACCGTATAGCCGTAGTTCGCTTCTACATCATATAATGTCATAGCCCGGCGGAACAGGTCGGCATCCGTTGCCGTCGGATCCGCCATCAACTTGCGCATTGACGCCATTCGCGCCGCGCGCTCTTCTTGGCGAAACGGCAAATCCGTTTCGATGACCTTTTCAATCTCGGCAACCATTTCCGTGACCATGCCGCGAATGGACCCGGTCGTTGCAGGAACAGCTCTAATTTCTGCACGAAGATTTTCGATGCCAGTCTTCTGATTTTCCATCATCACTTCGCGCTGCATTGTAGCGAGTTTGACGTTTTGGATTTGATCTAGGACGGCCGTAAATTCACTCACTGCCGTATTCGCATCCTGCGCATGAGCAGTCGAATGTGCCCCGAGTTGAGCTCCAGCAAATTGAGCGCCGGCAAGCAAGCCAACACAAAGCGCAATACGGGCGGGTTTAAATGACACCACTCACGTCCTCCAAATTCTCTCGCACACTTGTTGGTGCGTTATCGCTCCCGCCTTTAGCGGGAAATTTTCATTAATCAATCATTACCAGTGGGTGAGTGCAAGAAATTTCCATAAAAATTCAC
>CAZKHC010000085.1:0-8572 GCA_964552135.1 uncultured Algimonas sp.
CTGTCGGTTTTGTATTTCGCGTCATCGCCGAAATGGCGGAGGTTGATTTTGAATTTGAGTGAACACTGCATTGGGACGCCATAAAGACGAGATCATCATCAAAAGAAATTGCGCTGTCTGCGTCTTCCGACAGAGATAAGACGCAGATCGTATTTTCAGTTTTTAAACTTGCCGCGCTCGCTTCGACCAAATTCAGATCATCAATACCAACCAGATTACCAAAGGTAAGATCGAGCTGACCCTGGGCAACCAAGCGAACGCGGTCTGTGGTAACCGACGGCGAAAGACTTAATTGAATACCGCCCTGATAATTCGCCAGGAAATGCGTTTTCGCATATTCATCTTTATCAGACACAGCGATGGAATTGTTATTTGCAGCCGCCAAAACCGCTGCATCCAATGCACTAGAGACCGCATTCCGCTCTTTCGTGAGCTGCGAATAATCGATTGCTGCAGACGTCAAAGCAATCAATGGCACTGCCGCGAGAGCAAATATGACTCCCACTTGACCGCTTTCGCTTGTCCTAAATTTTCTCAATTTTAACATGGCCCATCCCAGATATATCGAATGCACAACATATGATTGCGCTCTTTCAATTTCCCGAAGGAAAATCGTTAATCAGGCCTTAATGGGAAATAGGGTTAATGAATTATTCAATCAGCCGCACGCCGTCATCGGCTTGCGGTTGAATTGGCGGAACACCTGCTTTGACATGGTCGACACCCACTTGCCCGCTTTCGCTATTTTACACGTCCTAAGTTTGAACATTAGTTCAATTCCTTGCTTAAACTAATTCACTCTCAGTCATGCGTAGGATGTGTTTACAGGTCTGGGGTTTAAATGTGCCCAACAGAATAAAGTTGATTAGGCCTGAAAATGCAACTTTATTGCCTCACGATGAGTTCGTTGCGGTCACCTGAACATCAAGCTTCACCTCTCGCGAAACCCATTCATCGGTATCCCAAGGCGAAGCGCCCACATTCCAAAGGGTTCTATCCAAAGCAACTTGCCCCGTCATGACAGCGCGGTCACCGTTAATTTGAAGGTCAAATGGCAAATCCAACGGTAATGACTTTCCTTTGAGGGTCAGCTCACCCTTTGCCAGAAAGCCCTCATCCTGTTTTGAAATTGACGTCGAAATAAAGCGCGCGTCAGGAAACTTTTTCGCAGAAAACCAGACTTTTCCGGGCAGAGTTGAATTTCTATCGCGAGACCCAGCATCGATAGATTTTAACGGGATCATGATATCAACAGACCCTGTTTCAGGCGAAGTCGGGTCAAAACGAATATCGCCTGAAAATTCCGCAAAACTCCCTGTGAAGGTTTCGCCCTCTTGCTCAGCCGAAAAGCGGATATGCGACTCTTCCGCCAAAATATTCCAATGGGGAACGGAGGCGGAGGCGTTTTCTATGACCTCAGATGCCTCGACCTGCTCCGTCGACTGGGCTTCCGCGCAGCCCGCGCCGAACAAGGTGAATAGGGACAAAACCGTTATCAAGGTGGATTTCGCAGAATATCTCATAGGTCCATTACACATGGACGGCGCAAAACACGCAAATGAATTCTTTTTAAATAAAATGTGAGAACCCGCATCCAAACGCGTCTATCATGACGTCTACAGGGTATAGAGATCGATAAAAGGAGACATCTCATGGAAGCCACCCTCGTCCCCATCGGACTATTTGCAATCGCCCCGCTCATTGTTTGGGCTGTTTGTGCCTATAGATATAAAACCAAAAAGGCCGTGTTAGAAGTATTGGATACAATGACCCAAAAAGGGGAGTCTTTCACGCCGGAAACCATACATGCTCTCGGAATTCGTGCCAGAAGCCGCTATGCTGATCTTCGAACAGGCATCATCCTCATAGCTCTGGCAATTGCATTCTTCGCCTTTGGTGCCGTAATTGGCGAGGAAGACGCGATTCGCGGATTGAGCGGGATTGCCATGTTCCCACTATTAATCGGTATCGCCTATGTCGGGCTTTGGGTCTTTATTGGCCGCAAAGACCTGAGCATAGGAGCCCGCGACTAAGCGCACATTCCCCAGAATCCAACATTTGAAACTATCATCCGCACCCATCAGGGCGCAGTTCGCGCTTTCCTGCGCCGAGTCACGGGAAATCCATCTCTCGCCGACGATCTAGCGCAGGAAAGTTTTATCAAAGCCTTTGGCACGCAGGACCAACTCTCTGATCCGCAAAAAATGCGGAGCTGGCTATTAGCCATCGCCTATCGCAGTTTTTTGGACCATGCGCGCAAAACAAAAAGACGTCAGGCCTTGTCTCAAAAATACATCGTGCCAGATGCTGCGTCTGCTGTTGTGTCTGCGCCAGCGGGGCATGCCTTAGATGTTGAGCGCGCCATGGATAGTCTTTCTCCGGAATGCCGAGCCATTATCTTATTGTGTCTTCTACATGGATTTACCCAGGCAGAAGCTGCAAAAGCCACAGGCTTGCCGCTCGGGACCATCAAAAGCCATATCGCGCGCGGGAAAGCCAAATTACGCACCGTGTTATCTGATTATGCACCCGCGCAAAATTCTGATAGGAGCCAAGCATGAGTGAACAAACTGAATTTGAAAATCTTCTTCGCGCCTATGTCGCACCTATTCCAGATAATGGTTTCACTACGGCGACATTGGCGCAGATTAACGCGCAGGCTAAATGGCGTTTGCCCGTTTTGATCACAGCAGGCCTTATCGGCGGAATAGCCGCGATCATCCAAATCCCATCGCTTTGGCAAATGTTAGCCAGCGTAGAGATTCCGGCTACATCCCCGCTTGCATTGACTATTTTAGGTGTTTTGGGCTTTGTCGGATGGGCAGCACTTGATAGAGGATGGAGCGACACTGTTTAACGGGAGCTCCCATGTCCTCACCTTATATCGCCGCGCCCGGTGCAAATTTCATTTTGGCCGACCGGCCCACGCGCGTCGATCTTTATGATAATAAAGGCGCTGCACGGGACGCTATCAAAGACAATGCCAAAGCAATTTCCAGTCTCGCGCACCGGCTCTACGGGGAAGCGGACCGGAAGCTCCTTATTGTTCTGCAAGGAATGGACACCTCCGGCAAAGACGGAACAACCTCGGCAATATTCCACCGCACGCCGCCGCTAAATGTGAACGTCGCCAGTTTTAAATCTCCCACGAAACATGAGCTCGCCCATGACTATCTTTGGCGCGTTCATAAAGTCATGCCGGGCAAGGGCGAAATCACAGTTTTTAACCGCAGCCACTATGAGGATGTGCTGGTGGTGAAAGTCAAAAATTATGTCGACGCCAAAACCATCGAGCAGCGCTATGCGCAAATCAATGATTTCGAACGCTTACTAACCGAAACCGGCACGACAGTGCTCAAATTCATGCTGCATATCTCGCCGGAGGTTCAGGGCGAGCGGTTACGGGACCGCTTGATTAATCCAGACAAACGCTGGAAATTTAATCCGGGTGATTTGGATGATCGCGCGCTCTGGCCCGAGTTTATGTCCGCTTACGAAACCATGGTGCAGCGCACCTCAACGCAGCATGCGCCGTGGCATATTATTCCCTCGGATTCGCGCAAAACCCGCGGCGCCATTATTTCGGGCATTGTACGCGAAACGCTGGAAAAAATGAATCCACAATATCCTGACCCGGGCTATCGCCCCGAAGATTTCGATATTAGCTAGATCTTATAAAACGGCCAAAATCGCTTCGGCTAAGCGCGGAATATTTTCGGCATTTGCCCCTGCAATATTAATCCGCCCGCTATCCGTCATATAGATGGAATAATCCGCGCGCAATTTACGTGTTTGGTCGACGGATAATGGCAGTGTCGAGAACATACCGTTTTGGTTTTTCACCGCCGCTGCAATGACTTCGCCGCCCTGCACATTTAGCGCGCCGGAGAGTTGTTTGCGCAAATCCCGCATACGTTCGCGCATCTCCGTGAGCTCATTGACCCACATCGCGCGCAGCTCTGTATCGCCCAGAATATCTGCCACCAGCTTCGCGCCATGGTCCGGCGGCATGGAAATGATTTTACGCTGTGTTGCGCCGAGCAATGTCCGCGCTGTGACCGCCGTCTCGTCATCTTTACAGACAATCGCGACAATCCCAACACGTTCTTTATATAGGGCAAAGTTTTTGGAACAGGAGGCCGCAATGACAACCTCTGAGCATTTAGCGACGGCGCGGCGAAGACCATAAGTATCTTCTCTCATCCCACGGCCTAGACCGAAATAGGCCAAATCCACGTAAGGCGTCAGCTCTTTTTCGACCATGAAATCGATAAGTTTGTCCCACTCAGCCGGGGCCAAATCCGCGCCCGTCGGATTATGGCAACAGCCATGGAGCAAGACGACATCCCCGGGCTTCGCTTTGGCTTCGAGGTGCGCAAGCATATCGTCGAAATCGACACCTAAAGTCTCGCGGTTATAATACGGATATTTCCCCATCTTCAGACCCGCGGAGCTGATGAGCGGAATGTGGTTTGCCCATGTCGGCGTAGAGACCCATACCGTAGCATCGGGCGCAGCAGATTTGATGATCTCCGCGCCTAACCGCAAAGCGCCTGACCCGCCGGCCGCTTGCGCGCTCGCGACACGGCCAAGCAGCGCATCGTCAATTTTCCCAGCCTCGCCGCCGAGCATCATATGCAGCATAGCGTGGCGGAAATCATCATTGCCCCGCGTGCCGACATAAGATTTCGTCTGCTCTGATTCCCAAAGCTGTTTTTCAGCTTGCTTAACGGCGCGCAAAATCGTCGTTTGACCCGTCTTATCTTTATAGACGCCGACGCCGAGATCAATTTTATCGGGGTTTGTGTCAGCTTTGCATTGCTGCATGAGAGCCATGATAGCGTCCGGCGGACGCGGAACAAGATATTCAAACATGAGGCAGTCTCTACCTTCCCTAAAATTGTGGGATTTCCTAAAATAAGAGCCGCCCTTAGCGGGTTTTCAAGGGCTCCGCCAGCGCTTCGCGCTGTTAGATTGCGCTTTCTGTTGGGTTTTTTGCTTCTACGGGTTTTTTGCATCTCGCTTGCGGGTTTGGCGGCAATTTTTCCATTGCCTTATGCGACCTGACACGGAACAAGGCTTGTTAAGAAATTTTACAGCCCGAAATGGGGCTCTGGGGATATAGAGAGACACTATGGAAACCTTCAATAAGCTGATGGAATCAATGAATGAGATTGTCTGGGGTTGGTGGATGATGGGTCTACTACTTGGCGTCGGAGCTTTTCTGACGTTTGGCCTTCGTTTCATTTCAATCACAAAAATCGGTTATGGCTTCCGCCAGCTTTTCAAAAAGCGCTCCGGCGAAGCCGAAGAAGGCGATGTCTCGCCTTTTGCCGCCTTGATGACGGCGTTGTCCTCCACGGTTGGCACCGGAAATATCGCCGGTGTCGCAGCCGCTATCGCCATTGGCGGTCCCGGCGCCGTCTTCTGGATGTGGGTCACCGCCATCCTCGGCACAGCGACAAAATTTGCTGAAGGCGTTTTGGCTGTGCGCTACCGCGAAGTGGACGCCAATGGGAACCGCGTCGGCGGACCTATGTATTATATAAAAAACGGATTGGGTCCGAAATTTATGTGGCTCGCCGTCGCCTTTGCTCTATTTGGAATCATTGGATCGCTCTCAACAGGTAATGCAGTTCAGGCTAACTCAATTGGAGATGCCTTAAAAAGCGCTTATGGGGACGTAACAATTTTTGGTATCGAACCCTTCAATCCTAAGACTGTCGCCTTTGTCCTTTCCGCTCTCGTGGCTGGCGTTATCTTTGGCGGCATTAAACGAATTGGAGCTGTTGCTTCTAAACTCGTTCCCTTCATGGCGATCCTTTATATTGTCGCCGCCATCATCGTTATTGGCGCAAATGTCTCCGCCGTACCGGCCGCCTTTGGCATGATCTTTAAAGGCGCCTTTGGTCTTCAAGGCGCGGGTACAGGTATCACCATTGGCTTGATGATGCTGGCGATGCAAAAAGGTGTCGCGCGCGGATTGTTCTCTAACGAAGCCGGTCAAGGCTCTGCGCCAATTGCCCATGCGGCGGCGCAGAATAATGACCCTGTCAATCAAGGCATGATTGCCATGCTCGGTACAATTATTGATACGCTGATTATCTGTACAATCACGGCGCTGGTCATTCTGACGTCCGGCGTTATGGGCGCGGATTGCCTCGCAAGTCCGGCGATTTTGGAATTATTGGAATCCGGCAAAACTCCCGCAGGATGCGAAATTGGGGTTCCGCTGACAGCCTCTGCTTTTGAAGCGACTCTGACAGGCTTTGGCGAACATATCGTAACCTTCTGTCTCTGTATCTTTGCCTTCACGACCATCATCGGCTGGTCCTATTATGGCGAACGCTGCGCGGCCTTTATCTTTAAAGAGCGCTCCATTCCTGTCTTTCGGGTTTTCTGGGTCTTAGCCGTTTTCGCATCCACCTTTGCGTTAGCATTCGAATCCGATGGCGATAATCTTGTTGTCGCAACCTTCTGGTTAATTGCAGACAGCTTGACGGGCCTGATGGCAGCACCGAACTTAATCGCACTTCTTTTCCTCTCGCCAGTGGTGTTTAAGTTGGCGAAAGAATATTTCGACAAAGAAAAAATTGCGAATGATGGTCTCATCGATCAAGATGATATTCAATAATGACGACTGAAAAAAGCGCAGCAAAGCGCGAAGCTAAATCAAAAGTCTGGCTCGACTTCGGGCCACTCTTAGTTTTTTTCGCGGCCTTTCAATATTTCAAACGCGACAATCCGGATCAGGCTATAATTTGGGCCGCGGGTGTTTTGGCTGTCGCGGCGACAATTGCTCTCGCTTGGTCGTGGTTCAAACACAAACAAACCTCGCCCATTCTCATTTTTTCAACCATTGTTATCGGAGCATTTGCGCTCTTAGCACTTCTTTTTGATGACAAGCGTATCATCTTCATGAAGCCAACTTTTATGAACACACTATTTGGTTTGGGCGTCTTAGGCGGAATGGTCTTTAAAAAGAACTTTATTCAAATGATGATGGGCTCCGCTTTTGATATGGCGGATAAATATTGGAATGTTCAAGCCATTCGATGGGCCATATTTTTCTTCGCGATGGCGGCTCTGAATGAGGTTATTTGGCGAAATTTTTCAGAAGATTTTTGGGCAGGCTTTAAAGTCTTTGGCTTTTTCCCGCTCACAATACTCTTTACCCTCTCTCAGATCCCATTTTTGCACAAACATGCGAAGATGAAAGAGTAAGCCGGTTGGCTCAACCCACAAAAATACAGCGCCACTTAAAAATCTGCAAATTTTTGCCTATTAAAGGTTGAACTCCGTTTACAGCTACGACATGTATCCCCCCGTCGTAGGGTAAGACGACGATGTGGGATTTATGAAATGGATATGAGTTCACCTTGGAGCAGGTATGAAGCGGTCGACGCTGTCAGGAAAGCTGTTGAAATAGATCAGGATTGGGACACGGCAGCAAGCGAAGAAAAGCTTCATTTTTATATCCTGCGAGCCGCCCAAAATGTGGAGCGTTTTGCCCCATTTTCCGCTCAAGAAGGCGCCCTAAATTCCTATTTGTTGCACCGTATGGCAGGAAAACGGCTCTGTGATTATGCGTGGCGTCTGTTTGCGCAAAGCGAAAGCTGCCAAAACACCCCCTAAATAAAGGATAGTCGCATCGATACGGTGATGAACCGTTGAAAATGCGTGCGTCTTTTGCCATAAGCCGCGCAATCTCTACCCTGATTTGAGGACCCATCCGATATGGCATCACTGGACAGCTTTAACTGCGAACGCGAGATGAAAGTCCGCGGCGGAACTTACACCTATTATGACCTGACGGTCGCCGAGAAAAACGGTCTCGCCGGAATTTCAAAACTCCCTCGCTCTTTGAAAGTCCTACTCGAAAACCTCCTTCGTCACGAAGATGGCAAGACAGTCAAAAAAGAAGACATCCAAGCCATTGCAGATTGGCTCGGCCCAAAAACATCAACACATGAAATTGCCTATCGCCCAGCCCGCGTGTTGATGCAGGACTTCACAGGTGTTCCGGCGGTTGTGGACCTGGCCTCCATGCGCGACGCCATTGTTAAACTTGGCGGCTCGGCCGAAGCGATTAACCCGCTCAACCCGGTTCACCTGGTTATCGACCATTCTGTGATGGTGGATTATTTCGGCACCAAGGATTCCTATAAGAAAAACGTCAAACGCGAATATGAGCGGAACGGCGAACGTTATGATTTCTTGAAATGGGGCCAGACAGCTTTTGATAATTTCGCCGTTGTCCCTCCGGGAACAGGCATTTGCCACCAAGTGAACCTCGAAAATCTCGCGCAAACCGTATGGACAAAAACCGAGGACGGCAAAACTTATGCTTTCCCTGACACGCTCGTCGGGACAGACTCGCACACAACTATGATTAACGGCCTGTCCGTTCTAGGTTGGGGCGTAGGCGGGATTGAAGCTGAAGCCGCCATGCTGGGTCAGCCAATCTCCATGCTCATCCCAGAAGTTGTTGGCTTTGAGCTAACAGGTAAAATGCCAGAAGGCGCGACGGCGACCGACCTTGTGTTGCGCGTTGTAGAAATGCTCCGCGAAA
>CAZKHC010000086.1:0-8494 GCA_964552135.1 uncultured Algimonas sp.
GCGTCAACAAATTTCGCATATTCTGTGATGACGGTTGCGCCAAGTCCTTCAAATCGCTCAACTGAGTCAACAGGCGCAATCGTCTCAATCACGTCTTTGACGTGGGCCTTAACAGCTTCCCAATCAACCTTTGGCTCGACCGGCGTGATACCGAAGGCAGCGCCAGAGCGCTGAGCCTGAGCAATTTTACCGGCTTTCAGGATGGCCTTAGATGGGACACAGCCATGGTTCAAGCAATCGCCGCCCATTTCAGCGCCCTCAAACAAGAGGACATTTCGGTCCAACATGGCGGCACCAGCTGTCATGGATAATCCGGCAGATCCGCCGCCAATGACACATAAATCAACATCATATTCTTTTTTCGCAATAGGCATTTTAGCGGTCTCTCTCGCTTTCGGGGTTGGGTCGACACGCACTTGCGTGTCTTCCATCAAATCTGTCTCTAATAGATTGGTTTTATAAAATGTAAGGACTAAACCTCAATCGAGTCAGGTGTTTTCTTGAAGAATTTTTTATAGATCGCTGGGATAAGCGCGACGGCTGCGAGAGCCAAGAATGCCGGAGCAAAGCTTTTAGCTGCAGTCGCCATTACGGCTCCAACATCAACGGCCTCTCCTAAAGCTGCCGCTTCGAGCAATGTCGTCCGCAAACCACTACCGATTAAGCTATATGCCACAGTTCCAGGGATAATACCGATAGCGGTAGAGATGAAGTAATCCCGAAATTTCGCGCCCAAAATGGCCGGAGCAATATTAGCAACAGCGAATGGGAAAACAGGGATTAAGCGCAAGGTAAACAAATAGGACAGAGGGCTTTCATTAAATCCAGCCTCCATTTTGCCAACAAACGGACCGGCAATACTTTTCAAAGCTTCACCGATAGATGACTTAGCCGCGACGAACAAAATACATGCCCCAATCGTTGCTCCAAGAACCGTCGCGGGCGCACCAATGGCCACACCGAACAAAAACCCGCCGCCAATTGTCAATGCACTCGCAGGTACCATAAAGGCTGTTGCTGCGATATAGATGGCAATAAAGGCCAATAGGACGAGTAAGAAGTTCTCTTGAACCAGCGTGTTAAGGTAAACAGCATTTTCGGCCAAAGACGCTGGGCTGAGGTGTGAATGCCAGCCTTGGGAAATAGCCAGAGCCAGCCCTGCCAAAATAATATATAACGGCCAGAGTTTAATCCAAATCGGTTTGGATGGCTTTTCGATTTTTGCAGTATCAGTCATGGTTTATCTCTCAAAGGTCGTCAGAAAGACCTATTCGTTAAGGTCCCAGTTATAGCCGTAGCCGTCAATCTTTGCGCCAGCATCGAGGGCTGCGCGAAGCTCAGGACCAGCATATTTACGGAAATGTTCAATTGTCGTGGATTTTGATCCGCCGAAATCAGATTTGAACCAGCTGTAAATTTCAGATGCTTTTAGCTTTTGGCCACTAATCTTAACACCACGCGGCGAGTTAATAAACTCCCGAGCTGCGGCATCGCGATCCGCATCCAACGTTGCGCCATTCCAAAGTTTAGGCTGTAAGTTCGGACAACCAATAGAGGCACAATTGACCATGTAATGAACCAAGGCTGGGTTCGGATATCGCTTGCGCAGGATTTCGTGCTCAATGTCGTTTAAGCTCAGGACTTTGCCATTGACGGTCACTTCATCGCGTTTCCACGGACCGATTGAAAAAGCACCCGCTTTAATTTTGCGGATAGATTTAACGGGGTAGTTTTCTAAGATCAAATTGACGGTTAGCGCATTGTACAGGTTCGCCCAATATGCGATTTGGTCATTTTCTGACAAAGTGTCAGGATTTTGCGACGCCAAATAGTCAGTATAAGCTTTAATCGTCTTATACTCGCCAGCGGCTTTTGCACCCGCATAATCAAAAAGGTTCAATCCACCTGCGCCCCGCGTGATGCGGCGCTCAAGCACAGATGCATAAGCTCTGGCTGCTGTTGAAACAGCTGGGGCCAATTCGGCCGTCTGAACGACCGGCGCCGGGGCTGCGATTGTCGGCGCAGGCACCTCAACGACTGGTGCGCTAGGCTGGGTTTGCACCTGAACCGGTGCAATCACTTGAACAGGTGCTGGCGCCGGAGCCAACTGCTCTGGTGTACGAATGGTATGAACGACTTCGGCCGTCTTAACAGCGGGGTTTCCGCAATCCGGGCCAGCCATAGCAATGGCTGGAGTTAATGTTGCAGCGCCGAGTAAAAGACCGGCAAAAATTTTAGAATGACGCATGATGCTGTCCTTAAGAGTTGTTCAGTGTTGCCAGCCTGATAGGGTAAACAAACCGAAGAGTCAGTGAACGCTTAGCTCACATAGCGTCACGTTTTTGTGCCTTAACTGTGAATACGAGCTTAACATTAGCCGTGAACCCATGTCTTGACAGTTCATCCGCGCGCGCGTAGGTCGCGGCGCTTGAGATACACAGCTATAAAGACTCTCCAAGTCTGACGGCTGACCTAGTAAAGAGAAATAAGATGAAACGTACTTTTCAGCCGTCAAACCTAGTTCGCGCCCGTCGTCATGGGTTTCGGTCTCGGATGGCAACGAAAAACGGTCGTGCGATTCTTGCGCGTCGCCGCGCTAAAGGCCGTAAGCGCCTGTCCGCTTAATTAGCCGAAACAGCGATTTTGCGCGGTGACAGCCGCTAAGACACAAAAGAACATCAAACTCGGGACGCTGAAAAAGCGTTCCGAGTTTTTATATGTGCGCGACGGATTTTATTCAGCAAAAGGCGGCGTCGTCGTCCAAATGCGCGAAAATAAGGCCCGCCAAGGTATCGGTATGGGCTTTACTGCCACAAAAAAGATTGGAAATGCTGTCATCCGTAACCGCGCGAAGCGCCGTCTTCGCGAGGTCGCACGCATTCTTTTGCCTGAATTTGGCATTCCGGGCCACGACTATGTTCTTATCGCACGCAACACGACGCCTGCTCAGAAATGGACGGAGCTGCTTGACGACGCGCGTAAAGCCCTCATAACCCTCTCGCACCGGGCAGCCGGCGCAAAAGGGACCCACACACAGACTTCCAAGAGCTAGTCCGCATGAACGAACAGAAAAATCTAATCTGGGCCATGATGCTCTCGGCAATTGTCGTGATGGTCTATTTTACCTTCCTTGACCCAAATACGCAGCGAACCCAATTGGAAAACCAAGAGGAAATCGCCCAGCAAAAAGCTGAATATGAAAAACGGCTCGCCGAAGAGCCCCTGCCCGAGCCCAAAACACGCGAAGAACTGATATCTCAAACTGGCGCGACTCGAATCAAAATCGAGACGCCATCCGTAACAGGATCTTTCCTAACAACAGGGTCTCGTGTCGATGATCTGGCCTTGAAAGACTATAATGCCACTTTGGACGCCGCAGACGGCCTCGTAAAACTTCTCAATCCAGAAGGCGGCGAACGCGCAGCCTATATAACAGACAATTGGACGGCGGTTGACGGCGGATCAGGTATTGCCTCTGAATGGTCACTTGTGTCTGGCGACACAATTACTCCGACAAGCTCGGTCTTGTTAGAAAAGCAAGTTGGCGACATTCGTATCATGCGCGAAGTCAGCGTTGACGAGAAATATTTGATTACACTTACGGACAAATTAACAAATACTGGCTCCAGCGAAGCAAGTGTCGAACGTAAAGGCGTCGCAAGACAAGTCGGTCTTCCCGACGATCTCACCAATTTTTTCATCATCCAAGAAGGTCCAATTTCTGTCGTGGATGGCAGTTATCACGAGCAAAAATATAAGAAGCTCAAGAAAAAGGGCGGATACACCGTCAACGGCGAAGGCGGCTGGGTTGGCCTAACGGATAAATATTGGCTGCAAGCCGCGATTGCTCCGCAAGGCACCTCTATCGAAGCGGAATATGACTTCAAATTCATCAATAATGCTGATGTTTACGAAACTTCCTACACAACCTCTTCAATGACCATTACGCCCGGCGCGACCATTGAATCCGTTGGTTTCATGATGGCAGCCCCAAAAGACTATAAAATGCTCAAATCTTATGAGGCGGCCGGCATTGGAAATATGACAAGCGCTATTGGCTGGGGTAAATTAAAAATCCTCGTCAAACCGATTAGCCGCATTTTGTCTTGGCTCGGCGAGAAGCTTGGCAGCCTTGGCCTCGGTATTTTAGCGCTGACGCTTTTTATCAAGCTGCTGATGTATCCGCTCTACTCAAAGCAATATGCGTCGCAAGCTAAAATGAAAAAAGTTCAGCCAAAGCTCAAAAAGCTACAAGAACGGTACAAAGATGACCGTATGAAGCTTCAGCAAGAAATGATGGCCCTTTATAAGAAAGAAGGTGCCAATCCGATGGCAGGCTGTCTACCTATCATCCCAACGATCTTCGTCTTCTTCGCGCTCTATAAGGCTGTGTTTATCAATCTTGACCTGCGCCACGAAGGTTTCATGGGTTATATCCAAGACCTCTCTGCACGAGACCCGCTCTCAATTGTAAATGGCTTTGGGATATTCCCATGGTCTGGCACACCAGAATGGTTGCCTGCACTTCTCACGATTGGCCCTCTTGCGATACTTTACGGTATTTCCATGAGCCTGATGTACACCTTGCATTCACCGCCTTCTATGGGCGCGAGTGACCAAGCTCAACTTCAAGCTAAAGTTTTTAAATGGATGCCTTGGCTGTTCATGTTCATTCTCGCAGGCTTCCCAGCCGGTTTGCTACTGTATTGGATTTGGAACAACATTCTCTCCTTTGCTCAGCAATATTGGATTACGCGTAAAAACGGCGTCGACACACCTGTCGATCAATTTTTCCGTAAGATCTTCCGGAGGCCCGAGCCAATCGTTGAAGGCGAAGCGCTTGAGGTTAAACCGAATGCCGTCAAAAAGAAAAAGACGCCAAAGTCGAAAAAATGACGCCTTCTGAAAAGGCACCTCTCGCAACGACGCCAGACTTCACGAGCGTACAAATCGAAGACGGCCGCCTGCTCTTTGCGCGCGACGTCACCTTCATGCTCTCGGTTGTGCAGCTCACGCAGCTTCCGCCGCCTGATCGCCCAGAAATTTGTTTCGCTGGGCGATCCAATGTCGGAAAGTCATCACTGATTAATGCGCTCACGAACCGTAAAGGTCTGGCGCGCGCGTCTAATACTCCGGGACGCACGCGAGAGCTAAACTATTTCAATGTGGATGAGCGCCTAAACCTCGTAGACCTCCCTGGTTATGGTTACGCCCGTGCCTCAAAGGCAGATATTGCCAATTGGACAAAACTTACTCGTATGTTCCTTCGCGGGCGCGCAGGATTACGCCGAGTCTTTCTTCTGATTGATAGCCGCCACGGCATAAAGCCCTCGGACATCGAACTCATGGAAATGCTCGACGATGCTGCCGTGACCTATCAGCTTGTTCTGACGAAGACGGACAAACTCAAACGCGGCGAGCTAGACAAAGTTATGCGCCGAACATCACGTACGATCGGCAAACGCCCTGCGGCTCATCCGGAATTAATGGTCACATCGTCAGAAAAAAAGACAGGACTGGACGATTTACGCGCTGAAATCGCGACCTTGGCGCTGCCGCCTGATTCGCTATAAGAGCCATATGCAACGCCGAAAAAACGAATCAGGTTGGACAAGCGCAAAAGTCCTCTCCGAGGCTCTGCCCTTTATTCAGCGCCATTCAGGCCGTTGGATTGTGATTAAATTTGGCGGACATGCGATGGGTAGCCCAAAGCTCACGGCTGAATTTGCCAAGGACATCGTTCTCCTCCAGCAATGCGGCCTGCGTCCAGTCGTCGTGCATGGCGGCGGCCCGCAGATCGGCACCATGCTGGGCCGCTTACAGATTAAAACAGAGTTTAAAGATGGTTTGCGTGTGTCTGACATGGAAACGGTCGGCGTGGCAGAAATGGTCCTCTCTGGCGCGATTAACAAATCCATTGTTAGCGCAATCAATGTTGCTGGCGGCAAAGCCGTCGGTATCTCCGGCCGCGATGCTCGGTTAATAACGGCGCGTCCTGTCAATGCTGACCTCGGATTCACGGGCGAGCCGACTAAGACAGATGTCTCTTTGATTGAAACGCTCGCGAGGGCCGACGCGGGCTTTATTCCCGTCATTTCGCCGATTAGCGCCGATGATGATGGGCAAGGCTATAATATCAATGCCGACACGGCGGCGGGCGTTATCGCCTCCGCGCTGAGCGCAAGCCGCTTGATGCTTTTAACCGATATTGAAGGCGTCATGGACTCAGAGAAAAATGTGCTAACGGATCTATCCGCCGATGAAGCCCGTAGGCTCATTAAAGACGGGACAGCCCAAGGCGGCATGATTCCAAAACTCACCACGGCCATTGATGCGGTTGAAAACAATGTCGAAGCTGTCGTTATATTGGACGGACGGCGCGCGCATGGCCTTCTGGTCGAGCTATTTACCGATATGGGTGCAGGGACATTAATCCGGTGATGCGTACACTATTGCTTTCTCTCGGCCTGTGCTGCTGGGCACAATCAGCTGCGGCCCAGTTGCCGCCCAGCAACCAAGACGTCGTGCCAACCGTCACAAGTGCAACTACGAATAATTGGGATATTTGCAACGAAACAAGCTATGTCCTGCGCTTTGCCTCTGCCTATATACGTTCCGACCGGATGCAAGCCGCCGGATGGTCAACCGTGCAGCCTGGCGCATGCGATGTCGTCGTAACGCCCAAAGATAGCCCGCGCTTCCTTTACGCTGAGAGCCTCCCGATTCATCGCGGCGGCGTGCGCGAGTGGAAAGGCCCCATTGAGCTTTGCGCATCCGATGAGGATTTTACCTCAGATGCGACGGATAATTGCCGATTGAAAAATATGGAATCGCGAGATTATTTCGCGGTTAATCCAACCGAGAGACGAACCGCCTTTATAGAACCCGGCGATTTCGGCCCAAGCGCCGATGTAGCTGGGCTTCAGCGTCTACTGCAAGACGCTGGATATAAAATCACCCGAATTGATGGTTTGTCCGGACGGCGAACCCTGCGGACCATTACCGAGGCTAAATCTGATTTGGAGCTCGACAAAACAGCGACCCATCAAGACCTCATGGGCGCCCTTATCCCGGCCGCTGAGACGGCACGGAACTCCGTTGGCATGGATATTTGCAATGATAGTACCCACCGGATTTTCGGTGCGATTGCCATCCAACAAGACGGAAATTGGACATCACGCGGATGGTGGCCCATTGAAACAGGAAGCTGCGCAAAACCCCACGATAGCAGCCTGATCGGAACACAAGCCCATGTCTTCGCTTTGCAAGAGGCCATGGACTCCGAAGGCCAATCCCTCCCAGATCGCCGATTACGGTCAGAAGTCGTGACACCTGCGCCGTTTTGTATTGCCGAATCCCGTTTCGCCGCATTGGGCCGCGAAAACTGCCTTGAGCAAGGCTATGCTGTCGTCGATTTTCGGCCAGTTCCCTCTGACGCCGATGGCCAAGTTATCCGGCTGACAGATGCTGATTTTGTAGAGGGCGGCGGAGATGGCTTGCGCCGCTAGGGCATTGCGCTAAGGCGGCCCTATGTCCTCGAAAACCTCCATGCCTTCAAAATCAATCGCCCCCGATCTCTCCCATATTGAAAGCTGGATTTTCGATCTCGACAACACGCTTTACCCGGCGGATGTCGAATTTTTCAATCAGATCGTTCATAAGATGAACCACTATGTTGCTGATTATTTGTCTATCGATACAGATAAGGCACTTATATTTCAGAAAGATTATTTAGCCGAATATGGAACAACCCTTTCTGGCATGATGGCGGTCCATAATATGGATCCTGCGCCTTTCTTGAAATATGTCCATGATGTAGATTTGAGCTATCTTGAACCCAATCCGGCGCTGCGCGAAAATATAGCCGCGCTACCAGGCCAGAAATTCATCTTTACAAATGGCTCCAAAGCTCACGCTCAAAATGTGGCAACTCACCTGAATTTATTTGATCTTTTTGACGGCCATTTTGGTGTGGAGGATACAGGCTATATCCCGAAACCCAAACCGCATGCCTATGATGCATTCCTAGGCCGTTTTGAAATAGACCCGACGAAAGCGATCTTTTTCGAAGATAATTTACGCAATTTGAAAGTTCCTAAACAGCTCGGCATGCACACGGTCCTCGTGGTTTCGAATGAAGACTGGAGCCATGAACCAGAAGCCGCTCGTCCTGCCAGCGGTTCGGGCGAAGCGGACTTCGTCGACCATGTCACAAATGATTTGTCGGGATGGTTGAAAACCAACACCTAACGTCAACATGAACGATTAACCTTTGCGTCAATCTGCGCCTTGACCATGACCTGGCCACATCCCAAATATAGTCTATGACGGACCGAACGAAACCTGCCATTGCGATTAACCGGAATGCTGTGAATTGCCCGAGATGCAATATGCGTCAGCCAAAATTCCGCATGCCACGCAGTCTTCGACAATTTTTCTTCGGCGGCTGGACCTGCGAGCGCTGTCACACAGAAATGGACAGCTTCGGACGCCC
>CAZKHC010000087.1:0-6473 GCA_964552135.1 uncultured Algimonas sp.
TGAACCCCTTTGAGTAAATGACACATGAAACAAGAGCTACAGTACCCCCCCCCCACATCCAGTAAAAATGCACACCATCGGCCGTTACCGTACACTGCACTGTACTGCATGACACATAAACGGACCACGGTGTGCAAATGTGCAAGTCACTGCTGAAAAACGGCGACAGCAAAAGGTGAAAGTACAGCCTGCTGCACATGTCTACCAAGCAGAGGACACCTCTGTACAGAACATTCCTCATGTCGAAACTACCCCTTCAAACGGCGGCTACCTTAACCTCCTACGTCCATTGACAGCGCACATAGGAAAATAGACTACAATGGGCAGTACAGCATCCAGTCCCAAATCTTCTTGATTTCGAAAGTACAGTACTCGGTCTCGTATTGTAGCGAAAAAGTGCGCACAAATCTCAATACGCTCGCCCAGCAGTCCCGAGGTGCCCGGCCACGGATCTGGCCGCGAAGTGCCCTGTCATTCCCTCGCTACTACGAAAATTCGATATCTACTACTATCGATCTCGAACGCCATACGAAAATTATAAACCGTTCGGGTTGAAACCTCCAGCTAGAATATTATTAGTAATACCCCTCATCCACCGATGTCCTCTAATGCACTAATCCTGTATAAATTTGTACTCGGTACCCCACCACATGACAACCTTAACCTGATTACGCACGGGATCTCCCCGGCGCAGCCACGCACTGTACCGCTGATCACCTGTCAACTCTTCCTGGCCTGCCACCGGTCGCAGTACATACATGTTCGTGTTCCGGCATATTTCAAACCCAATCTCTTCGCGGTCCGACACGCTCATCAGTTTCTTCACCATACACTGGCGTACCGTGCGGAACTGCCAGACAATCCAAGCGAGGTCTCTCGTGCAACCCAGTGTGCATTCATTCCGACTCACTTTCTCGTGTAAATCGAAACCATGCAAAAACCGGAGGTCGCACTTGTAGCACATTCCATCTTGATAGCGATCCACTGTGCATTTCCTTACAAAATGGGGCCCATGGCATACGTAGCACGACTTGGCGTGATGGCTCCCCGCCTTCTTCTGGCTCTTCCCGTCGCTGCTCACCAACGTACGGATGCATATCCCGTCCAGTCGCCGGCCGATTTCAGTAAAAGCTTGCAAGTACTTCATCCCCTCCTCCGCAGCCAAAACCTCGCTCGCCTTGTTGATAGCAACTGTACCTTCTTGCGGTCCATTCGGTCTAATGGTGTCCTCTTCCATTTCTAGTCTCCGAACGACGACCGGGCCAGCACTGCTCCTACCCCGGATACCAGTCCCACCATCATTCCCAATGGCCACAGATGGCGTAATAGGGGAAACCAAAGTTCTGTTCAACTCCGTGCCCGTCAATCTAGCTACTTGCGCAGCCCTCTCCCCATACCTCCCCCCACCTTCCAGCTTCTCACAGACATCGCAGCAGACGCTGTCCGGGTCGTACACACAGAGCCCAGGTCCCTGCCCATCCAGGTAACAATACAGTGCATTCTTCCGGCAACTCGTAGTGTTAGCCGCCCAGTCGCACAACTTCTGATACATGCAAATGGACCGCCGGGCTTCATCCGGTACCTTCACCCTCTTACCGGCACCGGACCGTGTCAAAACCTTCTCCCAACTTCCTGCAAACGCCGGCGAATAGAGGTAGATGCACTCGGCTGGTTTCCCGTCCCGCCCGGCACGACCTGCCTCCTGCGCATACTCCAGTAGATTCCCACTTCCGGTATAGTGGATCACAGTTCTCACGTCCGGTGTATCCAACCCAGTCCCAAACGCATTGGTGCACACCATGACACGGGAACACGACTCCTTCCTCATCCAGGCTGCGTGTGCCTCCGCCTTCTGCCCATCTTCCATACTACCGTGATACGATAACACCAGCACGCCGCTTTCCGCACCCCCGAAACCAAACATGTCGAACAAACACTCCTTGATCAATTCAATGTCTGCCTTTCGCTGAACAAAGATGATCACCCGGCAATGCACTGTAGATAGTTCCGCGCAAGACTCCTGCACCTCATCCAACAGAGCCTGACATTGAGCACCGTTGCTCGCCTGGCACATCTTTGTTTCCACGACACGAACGCGGAACCGCAAATTCTTCCGCACAGTCGGCATGCTGTATAGTACCGCTAAGCGCAGCCCATGAGCACTCATAATCGGCTCCCGATCCTCTAGAGGAGCCGTCGCTGTCAGCAACACCCGTTGTACATTATGCTGAACAGTCTGTAGCATGTACTGCATATGCTTCAGCGAAGGCCGGAACTCCGCCCAGAGAATCGTGAGGTGTACCTCATCAACCACAATACGAGCAAGCCTCTTCTGTCGCACAAGTTCCCGCAACATCACATGGAACTCCCCGGCCTCAATATGCTCCGCAGACAGCACCAGCACTTGCACGTCTTCCCGTTTTCTATCACTCCAGTTTCCGACGCTTAGCCCAAGTGCTTGAGCGCGGGATATCACTTCATTCCGCAAAGACACCAGGGGTGTAACCACAACAGTGCACTTCTCCATCCCTTCCATGAATACTGGGAGCAAGAAGCACAACGTTTTCCCACCTCCCGTCGGCATTACAACAAACATGTCCTGCTTACCTTCGCGAACGGCAGCCACAACGTCCGCTTGCATCTGTGACTTGAATGTTGCCCGTTCGTCCCCGAGCGCACTCCGCAATGCCCTCAAATAGATATGCGCATCCTCGTCCCGGCTTCGATACGGAGGCACCAGCAGACGAGTCCCAGTCGCAGACTCGCTGATGCCTGATATTCCCGGCCTACCAGCTGCAGACAGTGACACGCTTGGAAAGACCCCGTCCCCGGTCTCCCTCAGCCGTTTGCCCAGAGTCGTCGTAAATGACTCCACACACCCGGTAACAATCTCATCCCGGCACTGCCCGATGATGGCGCTGTCCAGAAGATTAGTGCTCCCCGCTGTCGTTGGGCCGACGGTATTGGGTACCACATCTGAGCTTCGGACCGAAGCCAAACCCATCTCCCTGTGCAACAACAACGCCCATGAGCGGTACCGGGCCAATTCCGTCGCACCCAGATTGTCAACGTCGGCTTCGCTTCGCCCATAGTTGTTATCTGCAGTGGTGACCATGTGCCCAGCCTGCAGGTGACCTACAGCCTGAAACTCCTCCCATAGGCCGTCGGCTCCTTGTCCATTCTGCTTGCCGATAGTTCGCACCATGGCAGCCGAAAAGTCTCTGAACTGCCCAAATCCGAGAGGCACACCTTCTCCGTGCAGACGGTCCTTGATGATTGCCCGAATCCGCACAGCATCGTACCGAACGCCCCGTTCCGCAAACAGACTCTCCCACTGTCCGGCCTGCGCGCTCTGCCCGTGCAGAGCTCCGACAAACACAGACTCGACCGGCCGAATCAGTACCAGGTACGTCAACAACAAACGATTGGTCTCCGCATCTGGGAATCTCGCAATGGGCCTGTCGCCGCCAGTCAATTTCCGCTTCTTCGAATAGCGTGCCACCACCACGACCTCCCCTTGTGAAACAAATAGCGAACGAACGTTCCATGCCGTATTGCGCAGCGAGTATGTCCCGATCTCCGTCGCACGAGCTGGCGAACCGGAAGCAAAGTGCACGCACGCTAACAACGCCTCTTGCACCTTCTGACATGCCTGGAGCCATTTCCGGACCCCATCCCCAGACATCCGGCTTCCACCAATGTTTACCACGTCTTCGCCTTCACTGCCCCCAGCGAACAAGGTAGCCTTCGCCATGGGTGCGTCGGAAAGGCTCGACAGTAACCACTTCACCATCTTTTGCACCCACCCTCTCTTCCGTGGGTGCAGCATGAAATTAAACCCATTTCCCCTCTCAGTCAGCATGTCTTCCATAGCGGCAAGCTCGCTTTGGAAACCATCGGGGAGATTCGCGCCAAACAACAGCTTTGTGTTCAGCAACACATCCACCTCCCCTTGCCACTTCCGAACGAGGCCCCCCACCAGGCGTAAGGAAACTTCCACCCCATCCACATACCCACAGCATCGATGCTGATTGCACTCCACAAACTTCGTCCCCACAGTCTTCATCCGCATCTGGTCCATGCAGACGTTCATCACAAAACGTACATAAGAAGCCGCCGTGTTTGATTCCACATCCATACTTCCCAGCACATGATTCACACGAGCGTCCAGCCGAGACCTATCCCCAACCTCTGCTACGTGTGCAGATTCCTCCGCCACACAGTAAAGCTCGTAGATCGCAGTCGATGAGCAAGTGTACAATAGCGCCGCCAACACCGGAGACATTTCCGCGGCCTCTCGGAATCGGTACGCACCAGAACTTTTCCCGTTCCAAAACACCTCGCAAACGCTGCTGCAAGCAATAAACAGCCTCACGAAAAGCCCGGACGGCTTTTCGTATGGCTTCAGGATGCAGAGGAACAACTCAACCATCACCTGGTGCAGTAGTCCAACACGATTTTCGGAACCTCCGGACGCCGCCTCCAAGTAACGCCGTAGTGCATCCCGGGCCTCGGCCCCAACATACCGAGAGTCCAATAAACGCAAGGCCGCCAGCAAGACCTTCGTCACCTCCCGGGCGTACCTTTCGGAAGCACTTGAAGAAACGACCTGGAATTCACCATCTCTGGTCACGCTGATCTTCCCGATGAGGCAGGGCGCCACCTCCCTCCTCATCTTCGGTATCCCCGAAAAATATTCCGTCACATCCTTCCCCAGGCGGCGTTCCGCCTCAGACTGGGGGCGCTCGACAAGGGAAACGGCCTGGGCTAGGCTCATTCCCTCATCTTTCAGGATGGTGTCAAACTCCATGCGGTCGACAAAGTCGTTCATCAAACGCCGGTCGACTGAACCCCCATCCGTAGCGCCTTTCACTTCACCAACAACAGATACGTCCAGGAGGTCATGCACAGCAATTGCAAGCCCTCCGTCGACCTCCGCGCCAGGAACCGCTTCGGCAGCCACACCGCAATCAGCACCTTCATCCACTGCTCCTTGTGAGGGATCGAGAGCAATGGCACCTGCGTCTTCGATGAGATCCCCCACAGTGGCATCCTCACCTTCCGCTCCAGTCACCGGGAAAAACTTCGTCGCACTCCCACCAAACAGTGACTGAAGCATGATGGTCCCCTTCGCAGATAGTTTCCCCCCATCCAGCTCTCCGCTCCTGTGCTCTTTGAAGTGGTTCTTCATCGTCTTCACGGATTTGGCGCAAAACATGCATTTCGGGCACTGATATCCAACAACAACCGAAACGCCTTCAATAGGTGGCAGCTTCCCATCCGGAAAGCGACTGCCAGTCGGAGCCGGTGCCTCTCTGTACAACGTACGCAGAGGATGAGGATGTTCGGCTCCCTCCATAGTCGCCAAAGAGCTGAACGCACTTCGTGCTTGGCTCTTGGCGACGTTCGCATCGACACCATGCTCCTGCTCCAAATGGTTTCGAGCACTGCGCTGGGACGCATACCCTCCGTGGCAATCGCTACAGATAACAATTCCTGCAACGACCTGCACGCTCAGCCTGCCGCCTTTCGCTTGCGTCTGTGTCGCCATCTGAGTGAGAACAATGGCAGACATATCGGTTTCGAAGACGTGCCGAAAAAGGGAAAGGGTGCAGAGTGTAGGGGGAGAAATGAAAGAGCAAAGGCCCACGGATCCAGTTACCTGCACGTTGATACAACGGGAAGAGTAGCAAACTGCTGGGCAAGGCGATAATAACAGTTATCCAGCTTCTACAAGGTCTTGCGAACGCATTTCTATCCTCTCCAGTTTGGCCCACAAATAAACCCCTAATCCCCCTCCTTCCCCTTCAATATGCGGTTTGAACGAGTAGGAGTCCTCCTAGGCGCGGCTACATCAATGCTAAATCATGGCGCTCTATCTGGTGCATCATCAAACCTGAAAACGTCTGTTTAGAGTGCTAGCCAGGCCGTGATGTGCAGTGCGTAACGCAACGTGAATAACACACCACACGTATGAGAGACGTCTGCGGCCCAAATAGGTATTAGTGATTTAACGGATGGATTATAAAAGTATGACAGCCAGAGAATTCTCTGCAGTACTGCACAGGATGACGTATGAAGACCGGACCGCTTTCATGGGGTAGGGGGCTAGCGATCAATCTGAGATGTTTCGTGACACATGGCCCAGGGAGGAGGTCGTTTCTCCCTATCGCCGTGCGGCAGATGACGTCAGAGCGTACCTCAAGGTATCTCCTATACTACGAAATTTGTTGTCGTTGTGTTCATTGGTTGCACATACGTGTGTGCAGTCCGCCTTGTACCCTGCGCACGGAATACCGCACTCTGATTAGAAGAAACAGATTAATAGTGCCTCCGGATCCAAAGTACTCCATAATGTACTGTTAGGTACAGACGTCTTACACCACGTACCGTACGGACATCAGTTATAACCTAACGTAGCGTAGGAGACTAGGCTTCAAGCGATAGCGCGTATTTCGGCCAGGGTGAACAAC
>CAZKHC010000087.1:6573-8486 GCA_964552135.1 uncultured Algimonas sp.
AGCGTAGGAGACTAGGCTTCAAGCGATAGCGCGTATTTCGGCCAGGGTGAACAACCCCGAAATATGCGGTAACATACCGTAGGCTAGACATTACAGCGGATCCCCTCCCCAACGATTGCGATTGCCTCCATCCCTTAACTGGAAGTGGTCGGGGCAGTGGTAGTTCGGTTCAGGGGTGTAGTTACGGTTGACAGCAACACTATTTGGTCTACACAATGTGGCCCGACCTATCATAATATTAACCCCAGAGGCAGTGAACATGTCACAGCCCCCCTCTCCAACCCCTCTGCAGTATCACAGCGTGAGTACTTACAGTAGACAGTACAGTCCAGTCGTCTTACACCCCGTACCGGGCGGACATCAGTTCTAACCCAACGTAACGTAGGGGTACAGCAGTGGTGGTTGCAATCAGGAGAATAGTTATGGTTGACAGCAACACCATTTAGTCCAAACAATGTGTCTCCACCTATCATAATATTAACCCCAGACGCACTCAACATGTCACAGCCCCCCTCTTCAACCCATGTGCAATATCACACCGTAAGAAATTGGACTAACTGTAGCGGTTTGCGTGGATGTATGCAGTGCAACCGCGTATGCAATCGTGCTCTCCAGTACACCCGATAACGGCATCTAGTCTGGAGCATGCCCCAAACCTAAACAACAGATAAAATGATCACTAGCCTCCAAATGGTGTAGTTAGTAGGTACAAATTTCTGTGGAGGCCAAAAACATTTCGCCCTTGTAAACTTATGCAGCCTAGAGTAACTCCCCCTAATCCCCTACTACTCGCCAAATCTCTAGTGCCCAGGAAAACGCATCAGATCGAACTGTACGTGTATTGCATAGGCACCCATCCAAACGTCGTGTGTAAACTGTGCTCCAATGCGACCGACAGTAGTCCACGCATTCATATCAACCAAGACATCTAATCACCTAATCCAACCCGCCCTCCCACCCTCAATCCCTCCATCTTCGCACCTAATCCCTTCATCCTCCTACTCCCCTTGATCAACCTACTCCCGATTCCCTAATCCTCTAATCCCCTAATCCCATACCTCTCAATCCCCTAAACCTCAATCCCCTAATCCTCAATCCCCTAATCCCCTACTCCCCTACTCCCCTACTCCCCTACTCCCCAATCCCCTAATCATCAATCCCCTAATCATCCATTCCCTAATCCTCAATCCCCCAAACCCCTAATCCCCTAATCCCCGACTTCCCCTAATCCCCCCTAATCGCATGCAGTCGCGCTGTACACTGTACTGTACTGTGCGTATTGTGTACTGTCCCAATCCCAAGCCATCGCACTTTCCACTACATCCCACATTCGCATCTGATTGTACTGCACTGTGAAACCAACAATCGCATGCCATCGCCCTGTACTATACAACCCACAACTGCGATTATGCTGTACACCTACAGTACGGTACATCCCAAAATCCCGTGCCATCGTACTGTACTGTACAACTCACAATAGCATCTAATCCCCTACCACTGTGCACTACAGCACAACACCGAATCGCATGCCGTCGTACAGTAATGCACAACCCGCAGATGATCGCGCTGTACAGTACAACCCACTATCGCATGCCATTCGACCTGTACAGTACGGTACCTAGAATCGCATGCCATCGTCCTGTACAAAACAGTAGATTTCACAATCGCATGTGATTCGCGCTGTACGTGTACAGTACGGTACCCAGAATCGCATGCGATCCGCCCTGTACGCTGCGGTAACTATAACCGTATGCGCCTCGCTTTGCACATTGTGTCACCTAGAATCCCATGCTCGTACTGTACGAAACGGTACAGCCCCCAATCGCATGCGAAACGCACTGGAAGTGTACTGTATAGCACCTAGAATCGCATGCGATTCGCCCTGTATACACTGTACAACGGCACCCCTAAGC
>CAZKHC010000088.1:0-5652 GCA_964552135.1 uncultured Algimonas sp.
AACCCACCTAGACACACCGTCTTTTCACCGAGCTAGTGCAATTTACCAAAGGTAAAATGCACCAGTGCGGTCCTTCAAAGAAACACCAACACAAACAACGTACGAATGCCTGTCCCGTGATGAAAAGAACGAGTTAAATATGCGGGATAAAACCCATTTCGAGAAAGGAATTTTCAGAAAAATTTATAAGCGGTTGAAATAGCAATGAAAGCTGCCGTCGTGATTGAATGTAAAACGAGGATTAAGTATGCGAAGCCAAGCATGTAGCTGGGACTCATTGGGCAATTCAGCGGAATGGTATTTGCAACAAAACGCCGCGCTCTCGGTTCGCCAAAAAGAGGCTATTCTTCAACGTCTGAGATAAAGCCGCTGAAAAAACTTGCGCCGCCCGTCTGCTGCGCTATATCGCGCCTCTCATCAGATACCGCTCATCTGATAAGTGCTAGATGCCTCTTAAGGTGAGGTGGCGCAGCAACTCCCTTTGGGGTTTAAGGCGCACCGCCCGAGCCGCACAGCGGCTCAGACATATTAGATAAGCGTGCGCTTGTCTTAAAACCCCTCGGGTTCGCCCGAGGTCAATGCCTCTTAAGGTGAGGTGGCCGAGTGGTTTAAGGCGCACGCTTGGAAAGCGTGTTTAGGTTTGTAGCCTAACGTGGGTTCGAATCCCATCCTCACCTCCAGAGGCAGTGTTCAAATATCCACTTTATAGCTTGCGATCTAAAGAGCCGAGACAATAGACCCCTATAGCCGAGGCGGGTAGTCTTTTAGCTGTCGTTTAAAGAACCAATAATTATTAAATTGGTTCAGCCTTATGCCGAAAGAATGGCTAATTCTGACAATCCGCGAAATTATTTTATTGTAGAGATTTTTTCGCTGATTGAGTTCTTCGCGGTTCAAACGATCATCACCTATGTCTGACTCACCATCCAGAGCCTTTATGGGCGCTGGGAGTATCGCGAGATGGCGAATATCGTTTTTATATGAAAGTGCCATTTGCTTATCAAAAGCGTAATGGATCATTTTATTCATCGTCAGAATTTTCTTCGCGCCTTTGCGTGAATAGGCAAAGCCATAAGCGCCCCGCGTGACTTTGCAGGGAACAAAGACGGTATAATTATCCAAAGCGGTCCGCAGATTATATAGACCATCATAGTCATATGCGATGCCTAAGTTTAGCACATCCCACCCAGGGATTTTTTTGCAGGCGTCGAAGACAGTCAATAGGTTGGGGGCGAGGGTGACGTCATCTTCCAAAATAATAGCGAAATCATGTTCGCTTTCTAGAAAAGTATTGAGCGCTTTTTTGTGACTCAAAGAACAGCCAATCTCATTTATTTTTAAAGGGTGACCTAATTTCCGGCGCCAATCTGAATTATATTCAAAAATGGTTTCATCTTTCAGGTTTTGACCATCTATCGCGTCGACAAAAGTGATATCCAGACCGAGTAATTCAGCCTGCGACACCATATGGCGACGTCTATTCGGAGAGCGTTTCAGGTTTAGACAAAATATACCCGTATCTAACGGCTTCGCCTTCATATGAGAAACATCGTCTGTTTTAATATTGGGCATGATGCCCTTCCCGAACACTCTAACTGTCTGCAACGTTAAATTCTTGCCCTAGTTTGTCAAATTTTCTGCCCCTTCTGCGATCATGCCATGAGGAGGACACGGCAAAGGTCATATTTTAAACCGAGCGAGGATTCACACAGGTTAACTGACCGTAATTCCTATTCCCCGTCGGCACCGCACCTGCTAACGGCCCTCGTATGACAGATCGTCCTGCATTTCCAAGACCTGCCTTTGCCTGGCGGCTAGGCGACGCATCGGCGGCATTCGAAAATGCTTGGATGCGAGTAGATGAAATTCCGGCCGTCGACCCAAATGGGCGGGAGGTCATTTACGGCTTGGTGCATTTCAAAAATCTGGCTGTTGGAATTATCCCCTATGAAGACAATCATATTTGGCTCGTCGGGCAGAGCCGAGTGGCGTTTCAAAATTATAGCTGGGAAATTCCAGCGGGCGGTGACCCGCAAGGCCTTGACCTGATAGGCACCGCACACCGCGAACTACGCGAAGAAACGGGACTAAGCGCCAAAAATATTGAACCTATACTAACACTGGAACTCTCCAATTCCATCACCGATGAACGATGTATCGTGTATCTCGCGACCGGCCTGACCACCGGCGCAACTGCGTTGGAAAGCAGCGAGGATATCTCACTGATGAAACTCAGTCTCGATGATGCACTCGCGGCTGTTGATACGGGCGAAATTCGGCAAGCCTTAAGCGTTGCGGCGATTTTAAAACTTGGCCGCATGCGCGCGCTAGGACAGCTTCAAAGCAGGCATCATTATGGATGCTGATATCATCATTATTGGTGCAGGCGCAGCAGGCATGATGTGCGGTGCGGTCGCCGGCGCACGCGGGAAATCCGTTATATTAATTGAACACGCAGAACGTGCTGGCGAGAAAATCCGTATTAGCGGAGGCGGGAAATGCAATTTCACGAACCTGCATTGCGGCCCCGATAATTTCATTTCGCAAAATCCGCATTTCGCAAAATCGGCTCTTTCGCGATATACGCAATATGACTTCATCGATTTAATCGAGCGTCACGGCATTTCTTGGCATGAAAAAACAAAGGGCCAGCTTTTTTGCGACGGGCGTTCGCAAGAAATTATCGACATGCTACTGTCAGAATGCACAGCGGCGGGAAATGAAATTCGACTGGGCACTGAAGTTTTAGGCGTCGAAAAATTAGGCGATGGTTTTGTTATTACGACGCCGACCCAAACCCTCGCCGCCTCAAATGTCGTTATCGCTTGCGGCGGACCCTCTATTCCGAAAATGGGCGCGAGCGGATATGGGTATAAAGTCGCGCAGCAATTTGGCTTGGATGTCGTCACCCCTGAACCCGCCCTCGTCCCGCTAACATTTACCGATCAATTGAAAGATCCGATTGCGGCCTTATCCGGCGTGAGTGTCAATACAGTTGTGAGCAATGAAAAGACCCAATTCGACGAAGCGCTTCTCTTTACCCACCGCGGATTATCAGGTCCCGCAATCTTGCAAATCAGCTCCTATTGGAATCCCGGGGAAGCGATAACCGTCAATATGGCCCCCGGCCGCGATACACTGGCGGAGCTCAAAGCGGCAAAAGAAAACACACCAAAACTCGCGCCGGAAAAATGGCTCTCTGCCCATCTTCCTGCGCGCTTGGCGGCGCATTTCGCCGCGCAATTTCGCCATCAACGCCTTGCGGATATGCCAGACCTGGAGCTGGCCAATCTCGCATTGCAAGTCAGTGCGTGGCATATTCGCCCCGCTGGTACGGAAGGCTACCGCAAGGCGGAAGTCACGCGCGGCGGGGTCAATACGGATGAGCTATCTTCTAAAACTATGGAATCGCGCAAAATTCCCGGGCTTTACTTCATTGGCGAAGTCGTCGATGTGACGGGGCATTTAGGCGGGCATAATTTCCAATGGGCGTGGGCCAGCGGCGCGGCCTGCGGGACCGCAGTTTAAACCAAAACGTCCGATAAGAGCTTCACACCCGTGATAAAGATCAAACTATACTTAATCAGGTAGAAGACAGTCTGGTTGATGCGCTTGACGAGCCAAACGTCGATAAAAACTCCAATCGGGGCCAGCGGAATGAGAGCGGTGGAGGGTGTCAGATTAGTTTTATCAAACTGTCCGACATCGCATAAGGGATGCGCTTGACCGCATAGACCACAAGAAAATACATGACGGCGCTACCCGCATAGATACGCTTCTCCAAACCTTGAGGGAGAATATAGGCTTGAAAAGGCGAACCACCCGCATAAGCCACAAAACATGTAAAGCCGGCAGCAATACCCGAGAGCCACGCCAACGGCTTATTTCCTTGTCGCCGCTGCTCTAGGTCTCGCCTTTAGAACGGCATAAATCAGGAAAATAACAGCGATAACGCCAACACGTCCACGGACAAAATCTTCGCGGACACGGTCTGCCAATAACCGCCAAACGCGAGGGCAATAAGTGCGCCGGACAGTAATAAGATCAAAATTCGCTTGTCCCAATGCTTACGATAGACCCCCAATCCATCTCGATCAGAATTGGCAGCGTAATCCCCGCCGCTTGAACGGGCGAGATAAACAGCGACATAATGGGCACCGAGAAAACCCCAACCCGCCTTTGGAAATACCAGTAACCAGCATAGCAAATGTCCCCGCCCCAATGAATATGGGGTTGTTTAACATTCGGGGTTCATTCAGCGCCTAAAAACCGATAGGTAGAGAAAATGAAGACCATCGATATCAATGCAGATATTGGCGAAGCAGATAGCTCGGACTGGGCCGCTTCTGAAGCCGCTATTGTGCAGGCCATCTCAAGCGCGAATATCGCCTGCGGTGGCCATGCGGGAGATGCGGCGTCTATGCGGCTAACCGTCCGCAACGCCAAAGCCGCTGGGGTCACAATTGGCGCTCACCCCGCCTATCCTGACCGCGCAAATTTCGGACGCAAGAGCCTTGATCTTGGAGACGATATTGAGGCGAAAGCCTTGTCCGAGACCTTACGGGCACAAATCTTGGAGCTTGCCGAAATATGCGCCTCAGAAAACGTCAAACTAGCTTATGTCAAACCACATGGTGCGCTTTATAATGACTCCGTTTTTGATGCTGAGAAAGCAGATCTCGTCGCCGGCGTAATCTCCAAATTGGGTATGGATTTAACGTTCCTCGGCGGGCCCAATTCGCAAATGGGCCGCGCTGCCAAGGACCACAGCCTCAATTTTATTGCAGAAGGTTTTATCGACCGCCGCTATACGGATGAAGGACATTTATTGTCCCGCAAACTCGACGGCGCCGTTATTAAAGATCTAGAGGCCAGACTTGCCCAAGCGCGCGCCCTCGCGACAACAGGCAAAGTTCAAACGGCGAGCGGTAAAACGCTCACCCTGCGAACCGGATCTCTTTGTGTTCACGGCGATAGCGCAGGCGCTGTCGAAACGGCGCGACAAGCCCGCGCCGCAATCGAGGCGGAAGGCCTGACAATTCAGGCTTTTGCTTAAATTATGACCACAATATCTCCGCCCAAAATCATGCCTTATGGCGATCACGCCCTCCTCATTGATTGGACGAGCGCCGAATTTTCCGCGACCGTAAATGATCAGGTACATATGCTAGCCGCTAAATTGCGGGAAAGCGGAAAATATTTGGACGTTATTCCGGGATATGACTCCCTTGTCTGTGTTTTTGATTTATCGCAACATGCGGGCGAAAGCGTCAAACGGCATGTGGAAGACATCCTAGCCAGAGAAACTTTTACGAAAACCCAACTGGGTCCAGTCATAGATATTCCGGTGCATTATGGCGGCAAAAACGGGCCGGATATGGAAACGATCTGTGATACCGCAAAACTCTCTGTTGATGAGGTCATTACGCAGCACAGCGCTCAAACTTACCGCGTCTGTATGATGGGTTTTATTCCCGGTTTTACGTTTCTCTCCCCTGCTCCAAAAGCGCTTCATCACCCTCGGCTAACCACGCCTCGCGCTAAGGTGCCATCCGGCAGTATTGGAATCGCAAATTGGCAAACCGGAATTTATGGTCTGGAGAGTCCAGGTGGTTGGCAAATTATCGGACGCACCCCCTTGTCGATTTTCGA
>CAZKHC010000088.1:5752-8241 GCA_964552135.1 uncultured Algimonas sp.
TGGAGAGTCCAGGTGGTTGGCAAATTATCGGACGCACCCCCTTGTCGATTTTCGATGCGCGGCGCGAGACGCCTTTTCTAATTAATGCTGGCGACCGCGTGAGGTTTATTCCGCAATGACACTTAAAGTTCTTCATTCCGGCGCGCAGACCCTCATTATGGATGCAGGCCGTCCCGGCCATCGCCACCAAGGTATTCCGGGCGGCGGGGCGGCCGATAAGCTTTCCTTTGCAATTGCCAATCATCTTGTCGGAAATAAATGGGATACACCTGCGCTGGAATGCGCCTTGGGCGGCCTGCATGTTAAATTTGAAACCCCGCATATCATTGCACTTTCTGGCGCCCAAATGTGGTCACAAAATCAAGGCTTGAACCTTCCGATGCACAAAGCCGTGCGCGTCGAGGCGGGCGACATTTTGACCATGAGTTTTACGCGTGCGGGCTGCCGAGCTTATCTCGCGGTCGCTGGAGGCATTGAAGCAGTGGAATTCATGGGGTCTGTGTCAACCTATCTGCCCGCAAAATTAGGCGGGCTAGACGGCGAAACCCTGAAGACAGGGAATGTCCTGCGCGTTGGACCCTCGCAAGGCGATATCCAAACCTTGCCCGCAAGTCACATTCCCGTCCTGTCCAGTCATATCGTCATTCGCGCCCAACAAGGCCCAGAGTGGGCCGCACTCTCTGACGCTGCAAAACGCTATCTTTTTACGACGCCTTTTTACGCAACGGCGGCAACAGACCGGATGGGAACTCGGCTAAAAGGCGATCATCTGACGCTTGAGAAACCCGTCAAAATGACAAGTAGCCCGCTTCTGCCTGGCAGTTTGCAAATCCCGCCCGATGGCCAGCCTATTCTAGCCCTCGCCGACGGGCATTGTACGGGGGGGTATGCACGGGCCCTACAGGTGATCCAAGCCGATCTCTGGCTCTTGGGACAAATTGCACCCGGGGCCGCGATTAGTTTCCGGCGCAGTTTCGCCGAAGAAGCTGCTACCGTTTTGCGTGGCAAGAACAGCTATTACGCCGATCTTATTCCCGGGTTTTCTTTTTAAATGACCTTTGTCCTGCTTGACGATCAGGGCACTGGGAAACAATGGGTTTTCCGTAAGCCCGAGCGAATTATTACCGCCCATCATCGCAGTGATTTACAGGAGACCTTTGCACATATTGAAGCGGCGCAGACAAATGGAAAATGGCTGGCGGGATGGATGTCCTATGAATTAGGTCATGCTTTGGAAACTCGCTTCGGCCCGCCAAACGCTCCCTTAATAAAATTAGGGGTTTTCGATACGCCTGCAAAACATCCGTCCGCAGATTGGCTCTATACTCGCGATATTCCGGCATTGAATTTTAAGCCAAATTGGACCGAAGCGGAGTACCTAAAACGCTTTGAGTCTGTACAAAAATATTTACGAGCAGGAGATTGCTACCAGGTAAATCTCACCTTCCCGATGCATGCAAAAAGCGAAGCGTGCGCAAACCAAATTTATGCCGCCTTTCGGCGTCGACAGCCCGGCAGATATGGTGCGGTTATAAGTTTGGGCGAAACAGACATCGTCAGTTTTTCCCCAGAACTCTTCTTTGAACGCAAGGGACGCCAAATGCGCATGCGCCCGATGAAAGGCACACGCCCGCGATCTCACAATGCTAAACTGGATGCTGAAATTTTGACAAAAATGCAGGCTGAACCGAAAAGCCGTGCTGAAAATCTGATGATCGTTGATTTGCTCCGCAACGACTTGTCGCGCCTCTGTGAACCCGGCAGCGTCAATGTACCTGAGCTCTTTACATTGGAGACCTATCCGACACTGCATCAGATGACGTCGCAAGTAACGGGCACTCTAAAAGCGAAGGTAACATGGGCGGATATTTTCCAAAGTCTGTTCCCCTGTGGTTCAGTGACGGGCGCACCAAAAATTCGGGCCATGGAAATTATATCGGAGTTGGAAAGCGGGCCGCGCGGCGCCTATTGCGGCGCCGTTGGTTATATCGCGCCCAGAGGTGATGCGAGTTTCTCTGTCGCAATTCGCACCATACAAAAGAGCGGAAATAATTTGCGTTATGATGTCGGGTCAGGTGTGGTTTTAGATAGTGACGGGCCCGACGAGTATCGAGAATGTTTACTGAAGTCTCATATATTCGATATCGAACCCGAGGGTATCATCGAGACATTTCGGCGCTTACCAAATGGCGACATCCCTCGCGAAGACATCCATATTAATAGGCTCAAAGACAGCATTGGAAATCGCGCTAAACCCGCAATTCAATCCACGCAAACAATAACCCCGCAAGAAGACTTGCGCATCCGCCTTATTGCCAAACCGGACACACTCACGACAGAGGAGATGCCTTATACCGAGCTGGATACACCTCTCTTGCTGGGGCTCTCGCGCTATGCGCTAGGGAACACAGTTCAAGAGACGCAACACAAAACCACGGCGCGAGATTTTTACGATGGCGAATGCGCCCGTCTGAAAGCTCTCATTGGCG
>CAZKHC010000089.1:0-8204 GCA_964552135.1 uncultured Algimonas sp.
TCGTAGAGAGATTGAGCCGCGGCTTCCAATTTAGCCGGCGAATCAAGCGATTTGTCTTTTGCCGCCAAAAGCGCGACGGCATCTGTTGTATCCTGAAGACGCTGCTTAGCCGAATGTCCATTCGAAAGATCTATAGCAAACGCAAGAAAGCCAATGAGAACAAATGCGCTAATAGCGAACATAATCGCGACATTGCCCTCTGCGTTATCTTTGAAACTGGCTGCGGTATGATTAAAAGTCCGTTTCATCATCCATATCCTAAATTATATCGCGAGGCTCAAAATGAGACGGTGCGAGTTCAATGTAGGTGAAAAGGTGCATTCGCCCTGCCAAGGAGCGGCGCTGTATCGTGACGACACAGTCTGACGTTAATTATGGTTAATTAGTTCCTAAATTTTGAATTAAATATTAAAAAATTATTTATTTTCAATTGCTTAAAAGAAAATCGGAACTTTATTCCATATATCTGACTTACTTGCTTTCTGGCAGAATTTGTATTTCGACAGCATTTTCAGGAATAAAAACTTGTTCTCCGACGGGCTTTAAATCCTCAAGTGTCATAGTCTGATACGTATCATCCCGCGTTCTGAAACGTTCAACAGGACCTTCATCTGTTTGGGCACGGCTTAAGACGCCCATCCACAAACTATTACTTTCGAGACTCGTTTCAAGATTTTCCAATGTGGGTTTTATCGCCCGATCAAACACATCCGGATCAATATCTCCGGACCGAAACTGCGCGGCAACTTCGCGGATTCGCTCCGCCATAAGGTCTATCCGATCTGGACTAACTTCGAGTTGGGCTCCGATGAAGCCGTATCCCTTATAAAGTCGCGATGCACTGCTTGAAACGCCTGGAGAATACGTCGCCCCCTCCTCTTCTCGTAAAACTTCCGTCAAACGCAATTCAAAAAGATTAGCGAGCATTTGACTTCGACGAGACAGCAAAGTGTCCGTTCCATCTGGAGCTGGCCAATAGACATAAAGCCGGGCCGTTTCCGCATCACCAGCATGCGTGAGTTTTATGGGTTTATCTGTACCCTGCGGAAATTTGATTGAGGTGATATCCTCATCTGGAACATAAGGCGTTTCGGGACGCGGCGGCAGAGCACCGAAACTCTCTGCGACGGCCTTTATCAAGACCTCTTCTTCAAAATCTCCAACGGCCGTTATTTCAATAGCGCCGTTTAAGACATTTTCGTCCATCCATTTTTTTATCAAATCGAAATCTACATCCAACAAATCAGCTTCCGACGGAATTCCCCAACGCGTATCGCCTGAGCGCAATATCCGGCTCACATCGCGGCTCGCGACCCCTCCTGGTGTGCTGTCCAATGTCGGATACCACGACCGAATATATTTATCATATTGCGCCTGTGCCTCTGGGCGATATCCGGGGTCAGTTGCATAAGCGGCCATGAGTTTGAGCTGCAAAGCTAGGTCATCGGGCGTCGTCGAGCCGGACAATGTCGTTACGGTATCGCCAATACCTCTGCCGACACCGACGGATTTCCCGGCCATGACGGTACGAATATCATCAACACTATGCTGCCCCAAACCCGAAAGCGACAGCATATTGGATGCGTAAGTTTCAAAGCCGGGTGCCTCTTTGGTCGGCGCGGATAGGGTTCCCGCGCCCGTGCGAGCAGATAAGCGAATCACATTATCCTCAAAATCTGTCTTTTTCATATTCAGATAGACATTATTTTCAAATTTGATGAGCGTAGCATCCAAATCGTCTATCCGGTCACGTTTCGCCACGGATCCCGGCGTCCCAAACTCGGTATAGGCGAATTCCAGCTTAGCCTCTACCTCGCGTGCCTCGACAGGCACCGCTTTTGACGCTTCATAGGCCGCCTTAAGCGCAGATTCGCCCTCTACGACGGATTTTGACGTTTGTAGATAAAGCTGCGGCGCATCATTTAGCCCGCTCCACCCTTCTCGAAAGGCTTTTGTCACAGCTTCAAGCGTGATGCCGGGCTTATTCACCTCAAAACGCTCTAAGGATGTTTCGGGCGTCGTAATCACAGATTCCCCGCCAAAAGCTCCCATGATTTGGCGCGCCAAACGCGGCGTTCGGCGAGTTGGGGAGGTTTGAACCGAAACTTCTAGCGAATTTTCGATATTTGCGACCTGTTCATCCAGTTCAGCTTGCGAAAATCCGAATTCCAAAGCCTGACGCAGAGCTTGCTCGCCTTGAGCCAATGCCGCTTCCCAACTTTCTGGCTCCGCATTAACGGTCAGTGACGAGACTTCAGCAACATCGAAAAAATTGCTTTGTCCGACGCCTGCGGAGATAAAGGCTGACGTTTCAGACCGCGCCATTTTGCCCAAGCGGCGATTTAACATGCTATTTCCCAAACTTTCGATCAGATTATCGCGTCGCACGGCTGCTGTGTCGAATTCCTCCACATAGGGCTTAAACATGGCCAAGCTAGCAGAGGTTTGTATCTCGGGATCGACATAAATTCGCGCGCGCGGCTCTGAAATCAGCTCCGCATCCACCTCTATATTGGTTCCAGCGGCAAAATCCGGGGAATTCTCCCAATCTCCGAAGAATTCCTCGATTTTTTCCACGGCGTAAGTCGGGTCTAAGTCGCCAACCAACGTCACAAAGGTTTTTTCAGGCCTATAATAGCGCTTATAAAAGTCACGAAACTGATCCGAGGCAACAGAATCAATCGTTGCCTCTGTTCCGATCGGTAATCGGTCAGGCAAAATTGTATGGCCGGCATAAAAATCTAACTGATCGAGGAAAGCTTTGAAGCCGGGACTGGACCGGGTCCGGCGTTCTGCCTGTATAACACCGCGTTCCTTGTCGATGGCTTCGGGGTCCAAAGTCAGCCGCTCCGCAGTCTCGCGCATAATGCCGAGCGTCTCATTCAGCATCTCCTCGGTTACATCCGGGAGCTCCAACTGATAGGTTGTTTCTGTGAATCCAGTGGAGGCATTTGTGTCGGCCCCAAACGCCAATCCAAAGCGCTCAAGACGCTTTGTCATCTCGCCTTCCGGTATGTTCTCGGAACCGTTAAATGCCATGTGTTCTAAGAAATGCGCTAGGCCGCGTGTTTCGTCCGTTTCGTTCAACGATCCCGTATCAATCCGCATGAGCAGCGTTGCAGTTTTAGTGGGCGTGTCATTCTCTCGGACTGCATATCTCAAACCATTTGGTAACGAGCCATAAGCAATAGCTGGATCAACAGGCAAGTCTGAGTTCAAATGGGCAAATGCGACGTCTTTATTTGAGGCACCTGGCGTTTCCGATGCATTGCAACCGGATAAAAAAAGTAGTGCAATTACAGAGGCTTGAGACAAGTATTTAAAACTCATAAGGCACCCAATTTTATTCAAAATGAAGATTCGTCGAGTTACACACTGACGTGCAGAGCAGGACGACGCAAGATACCTAAAACAGCGCAGCTATTTACACGTTTTGACACATTAGCATTTTAGCAATCACAACGTCATTGTGGGCTTGCACCGATCACACATTTGCCTAAGACAGCACGCGATGCCCGCCCGCCCAAACATAGACGACCATAAGGCCGATTCCGTAAGGGAAATTTACGTCTTTGACTTTGATGGAACGATAACGACCCGCGACACTTTTGCGCTGTTTCTTAGATATTACGCCGGGACGGCCAGCTGGGCCCTTAATATAGCCAAATTAATGCCAACCTTCGCCGCCTATAAGATGGGTCGAATTGACCGCCACGCCGTAAAACATGCTGTAATCAATCGATTCTTTTCGGGCGAGTCTGCGGCGGACGTTGACGAGCGCGCGGCGAAATTTGCAATGGATGTCATTCCGGACTTGATTCGCCCTGCAGCTGTGCAGCGACTTAAAACGCTTTTGAACAGCCCAGAATGCGGACCTGAGTCACTATATATATGCAGCGCTTCGATAGGACCTTACCTTAGAGCTTGGGTTCCTTCATGTGGCATTCATGAACAAAACGTCATGTGCACCGAGTTAGCTATGGTTAACGGCAGAATCACCGACGGCCTTTCTGGGTATAATGTGTGGGGACCAAACAAAGTTCGCCGCATTTTGGACCAATTTGTGCCACATTCGGTCAGAATAGTAGAAGCTTATGGAGATACGAGGGGAGATAGGGAGATGTTACACGCCGCAGAGGCGTCTTTCTTCCAACCTTTTCGCGTAACACCAATTAGCGATTGAATTACCTTCCTCAAGGTTTAAGAGGAAGTTAACGCCCTCCGTGCGTTTGCACGGTGACTAGGGCATTTGGAGGTATTCGCATGTCGCGAGTAACAGTAACTGGAGACTTTGGGGGTTTTCTTAATATGAAACGTACTCTTTTGATGGCCGCATCGGCCGCGGTACTCGCCGCACCTACGATAGCTCAGGAGTTGCCACCAGGCGATCCGCTCCCGGGTGAATGTTTCGCACGGGTTATCGTCCCGGCTCAATATCAGGAATCGACAGAACAAGTTGTTCTGCGTCAGGCTGGGGAGGAGATCAAAAAGATCCCTGCGCAGCTTGAAACCGTAACAGAGCGGGTTCTTGTTCAAGAAGAAAGCTATGAGCTTTTCGTTGCAGGTGCTGGCGGTGGATCCGTTGTACCAGGCCGCGGCAATCTCACCGTAACCGTCAATGGAACACCTTATACAATCAGCTCATCCAGAACTGTCACGAACGCCTCTGGCGCTCGCGTCGGTACGGTTGATGCCTCCGGCAACATTGTTGCAACAAATGGAAGCGTCCTTGCTGCGAATGCCGTTAACCCCCTAACACTTATCGGCACTGGGTCTTCACGCACACGCTTAGCGGTTGGCGGAACGACTTACTCAGTCGCATCTAATGGTACTGTATATAATGCCTCTGGTTCAGCCATTGGGTCACTTGACGGATCAGGCAACATCGTCGCATCTGGCGGCCGCGTTGTTTCACGCTCAGCTGTCAACGCTTATCGCGGCGGCGGCTCAACATCTGGAGCGAACACATTCCGCACAGTGACAGAAACTGTCGTTGTTCAGGAAGCGTCTACAGAACTCGTCGCAATTCCTCCGGTATACGAAACTGTCGCTGAGACAGTCGTCGTTCAAGCTGAGTCGGTAGAGTACACAACTATCCCAGCTGTTTATGAGACATATAATGAGACAGTCGTTGTTCAGGAAGCGTCGACAGAGCTCGTCACTATCCCGCCTGTCTTTGAAACAGTTCAAGAAACAGTTGTTTCGCAAGAAGCCTCTACTGAGCTTGTGACTATTCCAGCGACATATGAGACAGTTTCTGAAACTGTCGTCGTTCAGCCAGCGTCTGTTGAGTACACGGTTGTTCCAGCACAGTTCGAAACAGTGCAAGAAACAGTGGTTGTTCAAGACGCGTCAACTGAACTCGTTACAATCCCTGCAACATTCGAAACTGTGTCTGAAACAGTTGTCGTACAAGAAGCGAGCACTGAGCTCGTAACTGTACCGCCAGTCTTCGAAACAGTTCAAGAAACCGTTGTAGTTCAAGAAGCTAGCACAGAACTCATCACAACTCCTCCTGTGTTCGAAACTGTGTCTGAAACAGTTGTCGTTCAACCTGCTTCTGTTGAATATGTCACAATTCCAGCCGTCTTCGAGACGGTCTCGGAAACAGTTGTAGTTCAGGAAGCCAGCACAGAGTTGGTCACTATTCCTGCGACATTCGAAACTGTGTCTGAAACAGTTGTCGTACAAGAAGCGAGCACTGAGCTCGTAACTGTACCGCCTGTGTTCGAAACAGTCACTGAAACAGTCGTTTCAAAAGCTGCCAGCACAGAGCTCGTCTCTATCCCGGCAACATTTGAAACTGTCACTGAAACAGTTGTCGTTCAGCCTGCTGGCGTCGAATATGTCGTCGTTCCCGCTGAATATGAAGACTACGCTGAAACAATTGTTGTTCAGGAAGCATCAACAGAGCTTGTTTCTATTCCGGCAACATTCGAAACTGTCACAGAGACAGTCGTCGTTCAGCCTGCAACTGTTGAGTATCAAGTTGTTCCGCCTAAGTACGGAACAGTGAGCGAAACAATCGTTGTTCAAGAAGCGAGCACTGAGCTCGTCTCTATTCCAGCGACATTCGAAACTGTCTCTGAAACAGTTGTCGTTCAGCCTGCTTCTGTTGAGTACGTCTCCGTACCAGCCGTTTACGAAACAGTGTCTGAGCCGATCGTTGTTCAAGCAGCTTCAACACAGCTCGTAACAATCCCGGCTACTTTCGAAACTGTGACTGAAACAGTTGTCGTTCAGCCTGCTGGCGTCGAGTATGTCTCTGTTCCAGCTGAGTTTGAAACATATAACGAAACAATCGTTGTCCAAGAAGCAAGCTCCGAGCTTGTCTCTATCCCAGCGACGTTCGAAACTGTGACTGAAACAGTCGTCGTTCAGCCTGCAACAGTCGAATATGTGTCTGTTCCAGCTGTTTACGAAACAGTCGCTGATACAGTCGTTGTTCAAGAGGCCTCTAGCGAGATCGTCACAATCCCAGCTACATTTGAAACTGTGACTGAAACAGTCGTCGTTCAGCCTGCTAGTTCTGAGTATGTGACTGTTCCTGCGGTATTTGAAACAGTCTCTGAAACAATCGTCGTTCAAGACGCGTCTACGGAGCTTGTGACGATCCCGGCAACATTCGAAACTGTCACAGAGACAGTCGTCGTTCAGCCAGCCTCTGTTGAGTATGTTGCAGTTCCTGCAGTCTACGAAACAGTCTCTGAGCCAATCGTTGTGCAGGAAGCCTCAACTGAACTCGTCAATGTCCCAGCGACATTCGAAACAGTTACAGAAACAGTTGTCGTTCAGCCTGCAACGAGCGAATATGTCGCTGTTCCGGCTAAGTACGAAACTTACAATGAGACAATCGTTGTGCAGGAAGCCAGCACAGAGCTCGTCTCTATCCCGGCAACTTACGAAACAGTGACTGAAACAGTCGTCGTTCAGGAAGCTGGCGTGGAATATGTCTCTGTCCCAGCTGTATTTGAGACAGAGTCTTACCCAGTTGTCGTGCAAGCTGCATCGACAGAACTCGTGACAATCCCGGCAACATTCGAAACTGTTTCTGAAACAGTCGTCGTTCAGCCGGCATCTGTCGAATATGTTTCTGTCCCAGCTGTTTACGAAACAGTCTCTGAGACAGTGGTTGTCCAAGAAGCCTCTACAGAGCTCGTTGCAATCCCAGCAACATTCGAAACTGTTTCTGAAACAGTCGTTGTTCAGCCTGCTGGCGTTGAGTATGTCTCTGTCCCAGCTGTTTACGAAACAGTCTCTGAGACAGTGGTTGTTCAAGAAGCCTCTACAGAGCTTGTCACTGTCCCGCCTGTCTTCGAGACAGTCACGGAAACAGTCGTTGTTCAGCCGGCATCTGTCACATATGAGACAGTTCCAGCCGTCTTCGAAACTGTGTCTGAGCCAATCGTTGTTCAAGAAGCATCGACAGAACTCGTCACGATCCCAGCGACATTTGAAACAGTCACAGAAACGGTTGTTGTTCAGCCCGCGTCTGTAACTTATCAAGCTGTTCCAGCTGTTTACGAAACAGTCTCTGAAACAATCGTTGTTCAAGAAGCCTCTACGGAGCTTGTTACAATCCCAGCGACATTTAAGAACGTCACTGAGACAGTTGTTGTTCAAGAAGCTAGCTCAGAGCTCGTCTCTATCCCGGCAACTTATGAAACAGTGTCTGAAACAGTTGTTGTTCAGGAAGCCTCGACAGAGCTCGTCTCTGTCCCAGCGACTTTCGAAACAGTCTCTGAAACAGTCGTCGTTCAGCCAGAAACAGTTGAATATGTCTCTGTTCCTGCTGTTTACGAAACATACAACGAAACAATCGTTGTTCAGGAAGCGTCAACTGAGCTCGTCTCTGTCCCTGCGACTTATCGCAATGTGACAGAAACTGTTGTTGTTCAGGAAGCGTCGACTGAGCTTGTCGCTATCCCAGCAACATTCGAAACTGTTTCTGAAACAGTTGTTGTTAAAGAAGCGTCTAATGAGTTGGTGGCGATCCCAGCGACTTATGCAAACGTCACTGAAACAGTTGTCGTACAACCCGCATCTGTCACATATGAAACGGTTCCAGCCGTCTATGAGACTTACAACGAAACAATCGTTGTTCAGGAAGCGTCAACAGAACTCGTTGTCATTCCAGCCACATATCGCAACGTCACTGAGACAGTTGTTGTTCAGGAAGCCACGACAGAGCTCGTTGCTATCCC